>DASUBC010000106.1:0-13888 GCA_035763465.1 Thermomicrobiales bacterium | reverse complement strand
CATCTACCGAGTCTGGCGGAGTTCGCCCGCGTCTTCGCCCGTATCGAGGCGTCAGGCTACTTCCAGTTCCCGACGGACCACGGCATGCACATCGCCAACTATGTGGATGACCCCGATGGGATCGGGCTTGAGTTTGCCTTCGAGACGCCACCGGACATCCGCGCAAGCTGGGGCGAGGCGCCGGGGTTCGAGCCGGCCAACGGTGGCGGTCGCCACTGGACCGGGCGCGACCCGCGCTACCTCGCCTGGCTCGCGTCACACGTTCCCGCTGACGGCGCCCGGCCGGGGCTGCCGGCCGGCACGATCGTGGGGCACATGCACCTGCGGGTCGCCGACGCCGACACGGCGCTGGCGTTCTACCGCGACGCGATCGGGTTCACCGTCAACATGGACGGTCGCGCGCATGGCATGTTCGACATGTCCGCCGGTGGGACGTTCTCGCACCGGCTCGCTTGCAATACCTGGGAGAGCGCCGGCCGCCCGCAGCGGCCCGACGAGGCGGCCGGGATGCGCCACTTCACGCTCCTGCTGCGCTCAGACGAGCATCTCACCGCCACCGTCGCGCGCGTGGCGGCGGCCGGCGGCCAGGTCGAGCAACATGGCGGCGCCTCGTTCGTGGTTGATCCCGCCGGCACGCGCCTGCTGCTCACGGCGTCCGCGGCCTGACCGTTCGCTGAAACGGTGGCTGTTGCTCGCCATGTTGCGCCTGGCGACAGCGGATGCGGCAGACGGCTGGATGAGCCGCAGGCGCGCGGAAACGACACGCCCTGTGACTGAAGGAGGTCGCTGTGGACTGGACCGTGCCGGTGGTCGGGCCAGGGACGCCGTTCGTGTCGCTGCTCGACGAGGACACTGGTCCCGGCCTGCGCCTGCCTGCGGCCTTCCAGCACCTGTATGGGGGCGACTGGCTGCTGCCCGCGCCCCCAGCGGAGCGTCCCTACACCTATATGAACTTCGTGGTTTCGCGCGATGGGCGCGTCTCGTTCTCCGAACCTGGGCACCTGGGCGGCGGCGATGTCAGTCAATTCAATGCCCACGACCGGTGGTTGATGGGGCTGCTGCGCTCGCGCTGCGATGCCGTCCTGAGTGGGGACAACACGCTGCGCCTCGACCCGCCACTGCTCTTGACGCCGGACTATATCTTCCCAGCGGACGCCGCCGCCTTCGCTGCCCTCCGCGCGGCCGAGGGGCGGGCGGTGGCGCCGCTCCATGTCCTCCTCTCGCTGGAAGGAGATTTGCCCGTCGAGGCCACGGTCTTCGCTCGCCCGGAGATACCCGTGCTGGTCGCGACGACGACGCGCGGCGCCGTCACGGCGCGCGCCCTGCTGGGCGACCGGGCGCAGGTCGAAGTACGCGCCTTCGGCGATGAACGCGTCGAGCCGGCCGCGCTGCTGACGGTGCTCCGGCGGGAGTATGGCGTCCGCTCACTGCTGTGCGAGGGCGGTCCGCGCACCTATGGCGCGCTGCTCGCGGCCGGCCAGGTGGACGACGAGTTCCTGACCCTCAGTCCGCTCGTCATCGGCAATCCTCCGCCGGGGGCCGGGCGGCCCCGGCCGAGCCTCGTGGAGGGTATCGCGTTCGCGCCGGATCAGCCGCCCACGCAGCGTCTGCTCGCCCTGCGCCGTGCCGGGGATCACCTGTTCCTGCGCTCACGCTACCAGCGCGCCTGAGCAACCGGGAGGCCAGACGCTACGGCGGTTGTAGCGCGAAGGGTGCGCGATTGTCGCTTATTGTGCGCTGGCGTCCAGCGATGTATGCTACTCATATGGTAGGCAAGTAGAAGTTCGTTCTTTCTGGCACTCCCATGAAGGACGAACTGACGATTACGACCCGCCGCTACCACGCTGAGGCGTGGTAGCGGCGGGAGCTGGCAGTTATGAGGAAGGAATACAGCAATGTACTTCAAGCAAATCCTCAATGAACGTTGTGGCTGCGCGTCGTATCTCATCGCTTCGCGTGAATCGCAGGAGGCGGCGATCATTGATCCCGCGATCGAGACGGAGCAGTACGAGGCGCTGCTCCAGGAGCGGGGCTTTCAGTTGCGCCTCGTGATTGACACCCATGTTCACGCCGACCACGTCTCGGGCGCGCGGGCGCTGGCCGCCGCGCACGGCGCGGCGCTGTGCCTGCACGAGTCGGCGCGGGTGACGTACCCGTTCCGCCCGCTCGCCGACGGTGATGAACTCGCGCTCGGTCAGCTGCGCCTGCGAGTGCTGCACACCCCCGGCCATCGTCCTGAACTGATCTCCATCCTGGTCATCAATCCGCCGCGCAGCCCCGAGCCTTCGATGGTGCTCACCGGCGACTCGTTGCTGGTCGGTGACGTCGGCCGCCCCGACTTCGGCGGTGGTGATGCCGCCGCCCAGTACGGCAGCCTCGACCGCCTGCTGCGCCTTCCCGACTGGGTGGCGGTCTTCCCCGGTCACTTCGAGGGGCCGTGTGGCAAGGGCATGTGCGGGCGGCCGAGCACGACGATTGGCTTCGAGCGTTTGTTCAATCCGCTCGCCCGGCTCGACCGCGCCGGCTTCATCGCCACCCTCACTGACGGGATCCCGGCGCGACCGCTGAACATGGTCGCGATCGAGGCGACAAACCGGGGGGTGACCCAGGCGTCGTGGGCGATGCTGACCACCTCTCCAGACGTGCCCCAGGTGGGCGTCGCCGATGTAGCGCAGCGGGCGCCGGACACGCTGGTGCTGGATGTGCGCGAGCCGGAGGAGTACGCGCGCGGGCACGTACCCGGAGCGGTGAACTTGCCCCAGGCGGAACTCGCCTCGCGGCTTGATGAGGTGCCGCGTGACCGGCCGGTGCAGGTCATCTGCCAGGGTGGCTATCGCTCGCTCCGCAGCGCACAGTTCCTCCGGCAGCGTGGATATGCGCGGGTGCTGAATGTCCAGGGGGGAACGGCGGCGTGGCAAGCGAGCGGCCATCCCATAGACACGGCTGACGTTGCCGCCGACGCGCCGCAGATTATTGAATCAGAGTGGGCGCACGCCGGCGGAACCTACGCAATTTGAGCCGGCACGGCTCTGCTACTGTCAGCACGGCGCTCTAGCTGGTCAGCGCGCCGGGCTACCACAAGCCCGGCGCGTTGCCCGTCTGCCCGCCGCGTGCGCCAGCACAAATGCCTCGTGCTGCATTACTATAGCAGTGGACTGCGGGCTGTCTGCGGGAGGCTGCCGGGCGCGCGAGCGTGTGCGGTGACGGAGTTTCCTGGCCCTGTTACACTACAGATGCTTGTTTAGCCAGCGGTTCACGAGGCGGGCGGTGCGCCGGTGGTCCCGGCGATGATTGGAGCGAGCACGACGGATAACGCAGGCACGGGCAGGTTTCCGCTCGATTTCATCAGCCATAGTCCTGAGCAAACCCGGCGCGTCGGCGGGCGATTGGGCCAGCACGCGCGCGCGGGGGATGTCTTCCTGCTCTCGGGGCCATTTGGCGCGGGTAAGACGCTCTTCACGCAGGGGTTGGCGGCTGGCCTGGGCATCACCGAGCGTGTCTCCAGCCCGAGTTTCACCTTGATCAATGAGTACGCCGGGCGGGATGCCGCCGGCCTGCCGCTCCGGCTCTATCATGTTGACCTCTATCGCCTGGAGACACCCGCCGAAATCGCGTCCGTCGGGTTGGAAGGAATCTTTGACGATCCCGGCGGCATCTGTGCGATCGAGTGGCCCGATCGGCTGGGTGAATACGGCGCGCTCGACCACCTGCTGATCCTCCTCGGGCCGGTGAGTGAGACGAAGCGCCGCCTGGCGTTGTCGCCGCGTGGGCCGCGCTACGAGGAATTATTGAGCATGGTGAAAGCGGAGGCTTTCGGTGTCGAGCGTTGAGGCCCGAAAACCGCTGCTGGCGATTGATACTTCGACGACCTGGGCCAGCCTGGCGCTCTATGGCGAAGCAGGCGTGCTGGCGGAACTTGGCTGGACGGCCGGGCGCGAGCAAACGGTCGCGCTGTTGAGCGCGCTGGACCAGCTGCTTGGCTATGGCGGGCTGACCGGACCGGCGGAACTCGGCGCGGTCGCGGTCGCGCTTGGCCCCGGTTCGTTCAACGCGCTGCGGGTTGGGCTGAGCACGGCTAAAGGGTTGTGCTTTGCGCTTGGCCTGCCGTTGCTCGGTGTGCCGACGCTTGATGCGACCGCCTATCCGCATGTCGCGCGCGGCCGGCCGGTGCGCGCGGTGATCGCGGCAGGGCGGGAACGCTTCGTCAGCGCGCTCTACCGCTGGAGCGAGGATGGTCCGTGGCGGGCTGGTGAGTATACCAATACGACCTTCGCGGGCCTGGCGGCGCTCATCGCCGAACCGACCCTCCTTTGTGGCGAACTGCCGGCCAGCCGGCAGCACGATTGGCCGGACACCGCGCAACTGGCGCCAGCCGCGCTCGGTGTCCGGCGCGCCGCTAGTTTGGCCGAACTGGCCTGGGCGCGCTGGCGGCGCGGCGAGTGTGACGATCCGGCCGCGCTCGAGCCGGTCTATCTGCATAGCCCGGCGCCTGCTCGCGCCGCCGGGCAGGGTTGACGGAGAGCCTTGTGCCGTACCAGATTGAGCTCATGACGCAGGACGATGTCACGGAAGTCAGCCAGGTCGAGCGGCGCTGCTTTTCGAATCCGTGGCCGAGCAGCGCCTACCGGCGCGAATTACGCGACCCCGACCATAACTATTACATCGTCGCCCGGTGGCGTGACCCGCGCACGGTTGGCACGGCCGAGGAAGAGCGGTCGCGCGGCGGTCTGCATCTGTTGCCGTTTGTCCGCCGCGTCGAGGCATTGGCGAAGGGGCCAATCCTGGGTTTCGGCGGCATGTGGATCATGCTTGACGAGGCGCATATTACGACGATCGGCGTGATTCCGGAGCAGCGCGGCCGGTCGCTGGGCGAGTTGCTCTTTCTCTCGCTGCTCGACGAGGCGCTTCGCCGCCGTGCTCGCTGGGTCACGTTGGAAGTGCGCGTGTCGAACGTCAGCGCTCAGGCGCTCTATGAGAAGTATGGTTTTACGCGCCAGGGCGTGCGAAAGCGGTACTATAGCGATAATGGCGAAGACGCCTACATCATGTGGTCGCCGCAACTGACCGAGCAGGCGATGACCAGCCGTCTGGCGACGCTCCGCGCGGCGCTGGCGCCGAAACTGGCGCGCTGGCACGATTCGCTCGGCGATGTGATGAGTCGTGAGTCGTGAGTGCGTGAGTCGTGAGTCGCTTCGGTCAGCGTAGCGCCTGGCTCCCAGCATCATGCTCAACCAAACTCTCTCACGACTCACGACTCACGACTCACGCACTCACGACTAGGAAAGCGTAGTATGACGACAATTCTGGCAATTGAAACCTCGTGCGATGAGACGGCGGCGGCGGTCATTCGCGATGGCCGGCATACGCTAGCGAGCGTTGTCGCCTCGCAAATTGATTTGCACCGGGCTTATGGCGGCGTAGTGCCGGAACTGGCCTCACGCCAGCACGTCACCGCGATCGATCCGGTGATCGAACAGGCGCTGGCGCGGGCCGGTCTGGCGCTCGGCGACATTGACGCGCTGGCGGTGACGGAGGGGCCGGGATTGGCCGGCGCGCTGCTGGTTGGGGTCAACTGGGCGAAGACCGCAGCCTGGGCGCGCGGCTTACCGCTGGTGGCTGTCAACCACCTGGAAGGGCATGTATACTCGAACTGGCTGCTCCAGCCCGGTGAAGCGGAAGACGCGCCGCCGCCCTCCTTCCCACTCATCTGCCTGATCGTCTCCGGCGGCCACACGGAACTGATCCTGATGAGCGGCCACGGACATTATCACCTGCTGGGCCGGACCATTGACGACGCGGCCGGCGAAGCGTTCGACAAAGGCGCGCGGATTCTCGGCCTGGGTTATCCGGGCGGTCCCGCCATTCAGCGCGCCGCCGCGTCCGGCCACGCTGAACGATACAGCCTGCCGCGCGCCCGGCTCGGCGATACCTACGACTTCAGTTACAGCGGGGTCAAGACCGCGCTGTTGCGTGTGGTGGAGAAGTACCGCATTGTCGAACCACCGGCGAGCCGTGCGCGCGTCGCCAATGAACCCTTCCCCACCTACCGACCGCCCCGGCTTGGCCCGACGCTGCCGGTCGCCGATCTGGCCGCGGCGTACCAGGAGGCCATCGTCGAGCCGCTGGTGGAGAAGACCATGCGGGCAGTGCAGGCGACGGGCGCGACGATGGTGCTGCTCGCGGGCGGTGTGGCGGCGAATAGCTCGCTGCGCGAACGCCTCGGCAGCGCGCTCGATGTGCCCTTCCGTTACCCACCGCTGGCGCTCTGCACCGACAACGCGGCGATGGTCGGCGCGGCGGCGTATTATCAACTGCGGCGGGACCGGCAGGCGGACTGGACGCTCGATGCGCGCCCGAATCTCGCATTAGTGTGACGATCCGAGCAGGTGGCAGTAGCGGCGCGGCCCAGGCGATACCGCTCGCCTGAGCCGCGCCGATTTCGTCGTCTGGCGCCGCGAGTTAGATTTTGATGAGCGGCAGATGCTGCGAGGAGAACTCATCCGGATGGCGATACCCGTTGGTGGCGCTCAGCTGCGTCACGGCGAGTTCCTCCGTCTCGGCCAGCATGGACAATTCGGGGTCGGTTTCGCCAGCCTCATCGTCTGCTGCCGGGTCCGCCGCCGGTTCGGATTGATCCGCTGCTGACTCGGGTGGATCGGTGATGAGCATACGCTCCAGGCGCGCCGGGTCCCAGCCGGTGGCCATCTCCGGGGTGTCGTGTGTCACGAGACGGACGAAGGTGTCCACCAGCTGGGGATCGTAGCGGGCGCCAGCCGCGCGCCAAAGTTCGGCTACGGCCATACTGCGGCTCAAGGCGGAGCGGTAGGGCCGGTCGCTGACCATCGCCTCGTAACCCTCGGCGATACTGATGATGCGCGAACCGAGCGGAATCTGGGCGCCGCGTAAACCGCCAGGATACCCGTTGCCGTCAAACCAT
Source organism: Thermomicrobiales bacterium (assembly GCA_035763465.1). Taxonomy (GTDB): domain Bacteria; phylum Chloroflexota; class Chloroflexia; order Thermomicrobiales; family CADCWN01; genus DASUBC01. The sequence continues at coordinate 6,951 of DASUBC010000106.1, read as the reverse complement.
TCCTGCGCGTGCTTCACCAGGGGAATAACGCTTTCCAATGAGGGTATCTGCGCGATGATCAGGGTGCCGACAGAGGGCTGCCCCCGGAGGATCGCCAGTTCTTCCAGTGTGAGGGCGTCTTGTTTGCCGAGAATCTCATCGGGGAGACCAATTTTGCCCACGTCATGCAACATGCCGGCCAGCTCGATCGTCCGCACGCGATCGGGGTCGAGTCCGCACGATTCCGCGAGCGCCCGCGCGTGTTGCGCCACCGCCCGGCTATGCCCCGGCCTGGCGCGATCGTGCTGGTCACCAGCGATGCTGAGGGCGTCAATCAGGCCGCCAAAGGCCAGGTGCAGCTGTTCGTTGTCGGGCGCGTTGCCGGCGCCCTCGCGCTCGTTCGTACTGGCCGGCGTCTCGATGTCGCCCAGGCCGCGCACCCGAACCTGATTCCGGCCCATGCGCTTGGCATAGGTGACCGTGCGCGCGGCGGCGTCCAGCAACGCCTCGGCCGACTCACCATCCGCCGGATAGCTGACGACGCTGCCGCTCATTGTCACTGACGTGGTCTCCAGCGCGCCTTCCGGCGGCGCCTTGCTGGTGAGTTCGCGGAGACGCTCCGCAGTGCGGAAGGCATCGCCGGACGCGCTCATCGGCAGGATGAGAATGAAGTCATCGTCGTCGCCCCGTCCAAGCACGTCAGTATCGCGAATGGCGCTCTGAAGCACGGTAGTGAAATGCTGCACGGTGGCGCTGGCTGCTGCCGCGCCGGCGCTACTGACATAGGCGCCGAAGCGGTCGAGGTCGAAGAGGGCCAGGCTCAGCGGCTGGCCGAAGCGTCTGGCCCGCGCGATTTCCCCCTCCAGGCGCGCGATCATCGCCTTCCGATCGGGTAATGAGGAAAAGGGATCGACCGGAGCCAGCGGGGTCTGCTGGGCTGCTTGCTGGGCCCGCGCCATGCCCACCAGTGGCGCCAGCACCGCCAGCGCCTGCCGTTCGTCGTCGCCAAGCAGCGCCGCGCTCGGAATACTGACCGCCAGCACACCCTGAAGCGTATCCTCGACCATAACCGGCTGGAAGACCGCCCAGCCGCCTTGCGCGCGCCAGTCCCTGATCAGCCAGGCGTCGGGCGATTCGTCCGCAATGACCAGCGGCGCTAGTGTTTCCGCCAGGCGCGCGAGCAACGGACGTGTCTCCGTGGTCAGTCGCTCACTGTCCGGCTGCCAGGTGGCCGGTCCTTGCCAGGTCAGGAGGCGCCACGACCGGGGCGGCGCGACAGTCGCCCAGAGCAGGGCATGCGTTGCGCCGGTGGCGCGCAGCGCCGCAGTGGTGAGCTGCTCAAGCAGGGCGGCTGAATCACCGCCACGAGCGATTTGCCGCGTTGCGGTCAGGAGGGCTTGCCAGCGTAGCGCAGGGGCGACCGCTTGCGGCGCGGGCTGTTCGACGGTCTCCACGGCCTCCACGGGCGGGCTGAGCGCCGCCTCCCGTTTCGCGCCACGGGTGCGCCATTTATCCAAAAGCCACATGGTCTCCTCCCCACAAGCGAGTGCGTGAGCGCGGAAGTTGTGAGTGCGTGCGTCGTGAGTCGTGAGTTGCTCGGGACGAACTCTGCGCTAGCAGCCAGACACGGTGCTGACCCGAACCTGCTCACGCACTCACGCTCTCATGACGCACGCCTCTACGGCCTCTTGTACAACCATACGCCCGATTATGCCTGGCCCCAATCCCCCGTGGGTACCAATGTGCATGACCCGATACGTCGGGCAAATGACGGGACATTTGGCTGACTGTGGGGCGGCGCTGGGGAGAGACTAGCCGGTTGCGGACACAGCGCCGGGGGTGACATAGCGGGCGACTTCCCCCAGGAGGCGATCGATATCGAATGGTTTGATCAGGAAGCTGTCGGCGCGGCAGGCGCGCAGTTGCTGGTCTCGCACCGGCACGGCCGACATCAGCATGACGGGGAGCCGGGCGGTGCGCGCATCGTCGTGGAGCGCCCGGCAGGCGCTCAGGCCATCGAGGCGCGGCAAATTGATGTCCATCAAGACGAGCGCGGGCTTCGTCGCGCGGGCGAGCGCGACGGCTGTCGAACCATCGGCGGCGGTCCGCACGGTGTAACCAGCGTCGGTGAGCATGGTCGCGACGAGCTCGCGTATCGCGTCGTCGTCGTCAACGACCAGTACTGCCCGTATACTACTTTTCGGCTTCATAGCCCCTAATCCCTATTGTTGCGCGGCCCGCCCACCAGGTAGGCGAGCCTGCTGTTCGTGCGCTCATTGCCGGCAGTCACATGTCCATGTGGCTGCCTTCATGATAGGAACGTACGCACGATGTGTACCAGAGTCAGCGCGGCAAGTAGGACAGCGGATCTACATAGACGCCGTTGCGCTGGATGATGAAGTGGACGTGCGGGCCGGTCGAGTTGCCGGTTGACCCCATGTAAGCGATCAACTGCCCCTGTGCGACCCAGTCGCCGGGGCTGACGACCATTTGGACTGTATGCCCGTACCAGGTCACGAAGCCGTTGTGATGATCAATGCCGACGGCGTTGCCCAGCCCACCGCGCCAGGCGGCCCAGATGACCTCGCCTCCATCGGCGGCGACCAGTGGCGTCCACATGTTGTTGGCGATGTCCAGGCCATTGTGCCCACCCGGCCCATAATACGCCGGGTTATCGCCAAAGTAGGTTGTCAGCGCACCGGTCGCCGGCCAGATGAAGTGCCCGGTAGCCTGGGTTGACGCCGGCGCCGCTGGCGCGGGCGGGGCAGCCGGCGCGGCGGCCGGCGCGGCAGCGGGGGCCGCTGCTGCTGGATCAGGCGCGGCAGCGACAACGGGCGGTGGCGGCGCCGGCGGTGTGCCGCCGGGAATCATCACATCCTGGCCGGGCACCAGCGGGCTGCCGCCGCCCAGGCCGTTCGGCGCGAAGGAGGTGATGTCGTCAGGCTTGACGCTGTACTTCGACGCCAGCCCGGCAACGGTCTCGCCCTGCTCGATGTGATGGAGAATGCCGTTGACCGGCGGGATGATCAGCGTCTGCCCGACGACCAGGACATCGGCGTTGGTGATGTTGTTGGCCCAGACGATCGTGCTGGGGCTGAGGCCGAAGCGGTCCGCGATCGACCAGAGGGTGTCGCCGTTGCGGACGGTATAGGGTTCGACCTTCTCGCGCGTCGGCATTTGGCCGCCGACGACGAGGACGTAACTCTGGGGCGCCAGATCGTCCGGCCCGTCTACGTCATTGGGCCGGTATCCGGTGATCGCCGCCGTGCTGACCTTGTACTTGGCGGCGATGCTGTCGAGCGTGTCATTACTCTGAACCTGATGCAACATGCCGTCTGTGGGCGGTACGCGGAGTTTGACGCCTTTCGCGAGTGGCTTCGCGGGGTCTTGCAGATTGTTCGCCCACAGCAGCGTCTCCGGCTTCAATCCAAAGCGCGCGGCGATGTCATTGATGGTCTCGCCATCCTTCGTTTCATAGGTAGCGATACGCAGGTGGGTGGAGGTGATCGCCACGGGTGGGCGGATGAAGAAACTTGTGCTCGCGTCGGGGGCGGCCGGCAGGGGCGCGGTATTGGCGCTTGACTGGACGACCGGCACGCTCAGGTCGGGGTGCTGGCCGGTCTCCAGGTGTAGCGGCCCGACCCGCACGGCGGGATTCCAGAAGCCGCCCCCAGCGACAACCGCGACGACGATCGCCAGCACCAGCAGGTGCGGCAGCAGACGGGCGACAATGAAAGGCGCGCGGGGCGCGGTCGCGCCCCGGCGCGGCGGCCGGCCATTCCCGACCGGCAAGCCACCGCGACCATAGTCACCGCCACGCTGACCGCCAAATCGCGCTGGCGGCGCGGCCTCAGTCACGCGATCGAATGCGGGCGGCGCGGAACGTTCCCGCGTCGCTGTCACGCCGCGCGCTTCGCCGGCCAGCGCTCGATTGAGACGCTGCACTCCTTCGCTCATGGGCTGCAATCGCCGCTCATCATTCTCCGGACGGTGCGTCAGGACACCGCCTCCCCACTCATAGTCTGACGAAGAAGCCACGAACGTACGCGGAGAACCACCTCACCCTGCCATTGAGGATACCACTCAGATGTACGTACTGTCAAACGGCGTCGGAGGGCGTATCTGTTCAAGAGCGGTAGCCTGAGAGTAGGGGCCCCGGATTGAAATCCGGCCTGGACACTGCGAGGCAGTGACGAAGTCCGCGTGGCGGACTAGCGGCTGAATAGGCTGGTAACACTGCACACGCTGGCAGATACAATCTGCGGAGCAGATTTTGGCCAGGCGCAGCCTGCCCAGGCCCGGATTTCAATCCGGGGCCACCGCCCGCCAGTCCCCAACGGTGAACCGCTACCGCGCCGTGCCTGGCGGTATATCGTGGACAGGAAGCGGCAGCCACAGTTAGCCCGTGGCGAGGAAAGTACGTACCGCCGCGACGAAGTCGTGCTCGCGCTCGGCGTGGATGAGGTGGCCGGAGCCGGGAAACTCGACATAACTGGCTGCTGGCAGGGCCGCGCGCACTGCCGCATAGCCCGCATCGCTCAACGCACCGCCGCACGCCGGGTCGGCGCGCAGGACGAGCGCAGACGCCGTCACCCGCGCCAGTTGCCCGGGCAGCTCGCTCGGCGTGTTCACCTCGTCGAGCAGCGCCTGAAATGGCCCGTCGGCGGTCACGAGCAAGGCGCGGGCGCTCAATTCGTTCGTCGCGCGGTCGCGGGTGGGATTGAGTTCCGCCAGCCCCTCGACGACATCCTCGAACGGCTGCCGCTTCAGATCGAGCAGGGTGCGGAGCCAGGCGGCGCGACCGCGTGGGTCGGCGTCGGGGCTGTAGGGCGGGTCTTCCAGAATCAGGCGGCTCAGATACTCAGGGTGGGTTGCGGCCAGGTGCGCGGCAACCAGTGCGCCAAGCGAGAAGCCGAGCAGCACCGGAGGGGCGAGGCTGAGCGCGGCGAAGACGCCCAGAACATCCGCTGCGTAATCGCTGGCCTGATAGCCGGTCGCCGGTTTGTCGCTCTGGCCGTGGCCGCGCAGGTCGAGCGCGTAGACCGCGCGGTCCGCCGCGAATTGCGGCGCGACCTGCGCGAAGGTCGCCCAGGTATCCCAGATGCCATGTAACAGCACCAGCGGCGCGCAGGTCGCCGGGCCGGGCCAGGTTGCGACGTGAATCCGCGCCGCGCCCGCGTCAATGAAGGCCGATTGTGGCTGGATCACTGATGATTCTCGCATCGGCTGCCGTCCACTCCTTGTAATTGTCCGGTCATTGGCCTCCCTGAGAACCGGGTCAGTTGCTGTCGCGCCGGCTGAACAGATAGAGCGCGACCGCCACGACCAGGATGATCCCACCTTCGGCGGCCAGTTCGATCATCGCACGATTGAACTCCTCGTGCGAGACCTCCTGCTTCGCGGACAGGTTGGCCCCAATCGAAAGGATGCGCCGGACTGACGAGATGATCGCGACGGTGAGAAAGGGCCGGATTGAGGTGGTATTGGTCGAAATGTAGGTGATGATCGTGCGGAGCACTTCCACCAGAATCAGCACTAACAGCAGTTCGCTGAGCAACGTTGTAATGGTGAAGGGGACGCCTTCGCGCAGGTTGCCGGGCACAGCGGCCAGCGCGTAGCCCAGCGCGGCGACGGCCAGCGCCAGCAACAATACGGCCGTCACGCCATAAATCAGCAAGATTGCGCCGTCGAAGAAGGGGTCCAGCTGCTTGACGATGCGCTGCTGACGGCGGGTGCCCGGCACTTCCTCTTCGACCGCGACCGCCTCGGCAACGCTCTTGTCGCCGCCAGTATTGCCTTGCTCTTGTGGCCTGTCCCGCTCGTTGCCCGCCATGTCCTGTCGTGGCCTCCTGTTCTCCCGGCGCCATGTGCCTGTCCGCGTGCCAGCGGTCGCCATTCTGGCGAGAGCCGTGCCTTTGCACGATCTACGCCATGGAGCGGGCCGGGTCAGGAAGAATTGCGGCGTGCGGAGAATCAGGCGGCGGGCAAGGCGGCGACCTGGCCGGCGGCGCTGAGCGCCAGGCCGGTTGCGACGGAGGTGAAGGCGTCCTGAAAGCGGAGCTTGTCGGCGCCGAAGCGGTCGGTGAGGAGGCGCTGAAAGCGCGGAATGGTCGAGGAACCGCCGGTGCGGAGGACGGCGTCAATCGCGTCGTCCGCCAGGCCGGCGGCGGCGAGCGCGTCATCAATGCAGCGTTCGGCCTGCCGGGCGCGCTTGCCGATCAGTGCCTCGAACGCGCGCCGTGTCAGCGGTTCGTTGATCGCGATCGCCTCGGCGAAGAACCCGATGCGCTCCTGTTCGCGCGCCGAGAGACCGATCTTCGCCCGCTCGATCTCGCGAAAGAGCGGCCAGCCATAATTGCCGCGTACCAGCGCGATCAAGGCACGCACCTGCCGCTGCGACGAGCGCGCCGTCTCGTGCTGCAAGCGACGGAGGAACTCGATGATCCGCGCATCGTTGAGCACGGGAATCGTGTACCAGCGGCGGATCGCGTCGAGGATGTGGCGCGGCATCGGCAGACCCTGCTCGCCCCAGCGCAAGTCTTCGCCGAAGTATTTCAACAGCCGGCCGTCCATAATGTCTTCGTCAAGCGTATTGCCGCCGAGCGGCGTGCCGGCGGTGGACAGCACCGTGCGCTCGCCGCCGCCGATCCGCATCACCGTCACATCGAGCGTGCCGCCGCCGAAGTCGAAGACGAGCACAGTGCGCGGCGTGGGCAGGGTCGAGGCGAAGTGCAGTCCGGCGGCGATTGGCTCCGGCACGAACGTGACGTCCTCGAAACCGGCCAGGCGCAGCGCGCTCTGCATCCGCGCGAAGGCCAGCGCGTCGCCATCGGGGTCGTTCTCGGCCCAGTGGACTGGCCGGCCGACCGTCGCGCGGCGGATCGCCTGCCCCGTCTCGGCCTCCGCGCGCTCGCGCATTTCGCGCAGGATAATGGCGACCAGGTCTTCGAGCGTATGGAACTGGCCGAAGAC
>DASUBC010000105.1:0-2420 GCA_035763465.1 Thermomicrobiales bacterium | reverse complement strand
GGGAAACGAGGTCTGGCTGCGGCCTGCCCATGCGTATATCAACTTCCCGACGAATGACGGTCTGACCTGTGTGGCGGTTCAGGCTCCAGTCGCCGGGTTCGCCTCCTTCCGTGCGAACGTCGCAGAGAACTTCTTCCAGGTGCTGGATCAGGTGCCCGAACTGGCGGCGCGCGTGCGCGCGGGGAAGCGCGAGGAACGCTGGTACGGCACGGCGGACCTGCCGAACTTCTTCCGCCGGCCATACGGTCCCGGCTGGGCGCTCGTCGGCGACGCCGGGTATCACAAAGACCCCATCCTGGCGCAGGGCATCAGCGATGCGTTCCGCGACGCGGAACTCCTGGCGGAGGCGCTTGACCAGGGCTTCACCGGCCGCGCACCCCTGGACACCGCGCTCGCCGCGTACGAGCAGCGCCGCAACGCCGCCGCCTTCCCCGCCTACGAGGCCAACCTCGCCGCGGCCAGCTTCACGCCGTTCCCACCCGAGGTCTTCGCGCAGCGCGCCGCCCAGCGCGCTGCATCGCTCGTTGGGGCGCTGCCCGCGCTGGTCGCCGGTGGGCGCTGAGTGACTGCCGGCGATCTCCCGCGCGTAACCATTCACCGCCACTCCCATCCCTCGCTAACTCCTCAGCAATGGTAGACTGGCGGTCGCCAGCCGGGCCGAGGTGTAGCGCCGCCATTGGGCGCGTTGCTCGCGGCGGCCAGAGGAGCGACCATTATGCCTGACTCTACCTTGCGCGGCCTCCAGCTCGATACCGCTCGCGCCGCCGGCCTCGATCCTGATGCTCTCCGCCGCGCGTTCGGTTTACTGGAAGATTGGGTCGCCGACGGTGTCTTGCCCGCTGCCGCCGCCATCGTCGCGCGCGGTGGACAGATCGCCGGTGAAGCCTACATCGGTTACGCCCATCCCGCTGGCCGCCTGGCCGACTCCGACACCATCTGGGGCCTCGCCTCGATCACCAAGCCGGTCACCGCCACCGCCGTGCTACTGCTGGTCGAGCGCGGCGTCGTTGCGCTGGATGAGCCGGTCTATACCCTCATCCCCGAGTTCCTCGACGCGCCCGCGACGCCGTTCGACCGCCGCGCTGTCACCCTGCGCCACCTGCTGGCGCACTGCTCCGGCCTGCCCGGTTTCCCGCCGGACAACCTCGCCCTGCGCCGCGCGCACCAGCCGCTCGCGGCCTTCGTCCAGGCGATGCTGCGGCAGCCACTGCTCTTCGCCCCCGGTGCGCTGCACTACTACAGCAATTGCGCCATCGCTATCGCCGCCGAAGTCGTGGGCCGCGCGCTCGCCGGCGGCCTCCGCCAGCCCGTCGCCGTCCCGGCGATTGACTACTATCACCCGTTCGTCCACGAAGCCATCCTGGCCCCGCTCGGCATGACCGGCAGCGCGCTCCACCCGCCGGACGCCTGGCGCGACCGCATCGCCTGGGTTCACGACACCGGCCAGGAGGGCGAGGACTTCGAGATGACCAACTCGTCTTATTACCGCAGTCTCGGTATACCCTGGGGCGGTCTCTTCAGCCGTCCGCGCGATCTGATTCGCTTCGTGGACCTCTTCCTGCCCGCCGCTGCCGGGCGCCAGCGCATCGGCGTGGCCGCGCCTGGCCCATGCCTCGTCGCGCCGGCCACCGCCCAGGCGATGATCAGTATCCAGTTCGCCCCGCCCGATGCCCCAGCGGACCTCGCGCCGGAATTACGCGACGGCAGTCTGCCAGAGGTCATCCGCCCGCACGTCGAGTGGGGTCTCGGCTGGCAGGTGAAGGGCACGAAGCGCGCTCACGACAGCGGCGACCTCACGTCTCCCGCTACCTACTGCCACGGCGGTTCGACCGGTACATTCACCTGGGCCGATCCCCAGGCCGACCTCGCCTGCGTCCTTCTCACCAATCGCGCCCAGCGTTCCGGCTGGCACACCGACCAGCAGCGACTCGCCCGGTTCAACAACGCGGTGCGCGCGGCTGTCGAGTGATGGCGCTACCAGCCCGCCTGACCGCCAGCCGCGATCAGCGCCGCCCCCGCTCGTCCAGCCCTGGATATGGGGTTGCTACCATAGGTGAGGGCGGCGCTGCCGCAGCAGCGTCCGGAACACAATCCTCGCCAGCCGCGCCCACCGGGGCGAGACAGGCGACTGGTGTCGCCAGGCGCCCAGCGTTCCCCACGCAGCTCTCGCTTGCTAGCCCGGCGCAGTGCGTGCCACGCGGGGGTTGTGCGGCGACCGGCGCGCCCACTGCGCCGGTGGCTGTCCCGGCTACGGGCGCAATCGTCGTGGGAACGTCCGGCTGGCCGGCGGCCTCGTGGCCTACCTGGGGCCGGAGCGGCCAGGTGAAAACGACCAGCAGCAGCGCCACCACGAGGATGGTCTGTCCCCAGTCGCGCCACCCTGTCTGCTGCGCCGGCGATAACGTGGTCAACACGCCTGC
>DASUBC010000104.1:0-4600 GCA_035763465.1 Thermomicrobiales bacterium | reverse complement strand
CTTACGCCGGTCAACACGGCCGGCTTCCTCGCCGCGTGGCGGCCCATCCGCCATGCGTTTCTCCCTCACAAGCCAGGCATAATCGCCGTCCTGGTCACGGCGATAGCGCGCTCCTGGGGATAGGTATGGTAGGTCGCCAGGTACACACGCGCGCCCACGATACGCCACTCAATCGCGGTCAGCGGCGCGACCGCCGCCGGCCCAGCGGGAAATAGACGCAGCAGACCTGGCCGGCGTGCCACAATCGCCGCCTTTGTCGCCGCGAACGCGCTCGCCGCGCCGAAACGCCTCAAGGCGAAGCGCGTCGCGTAGCGCATGGGGCCGCAGTGCGCACCAACCCGCCAGCGACCAGCGGCTGGGCGCTCGGCTATGGCCGGCGCGGGCAGTGGCATGGGCGGCAGGCAGGCCAGCACTTCCGTGACCTGCTGCCCGCCGGCAGACAATACCAGCACATGACTCGCGCCAATGATCGTCAATTCCAGGCTGCCCCACGGCAGCGAAAGCCGCGCCTGATCCAGCGCCTGCCAGCGCGCCGGGTCGAGCGGCGCCGGGCAGAGCAGATAGCGCAAGTCCGCCACCGATTGGGCGACGTAGCGCAGGGGCGAGTCGGGCAGTCGGGCAGGCGGGCAGGCGGGCAGCGCGCGGGATTGGCTCTGCGCCCACAAATAGACACGGTGCTGAAGCGAACTCACTGCCCGACTGCCCGCCTGCCCGACTGCCCGACTTCGTACCAAGACCACCATCAATTCCCGTCCGTGTTCCAGTTTTGCACCCAATCATCAACCATCGCGGCGGCAACCACGGCGAAGGTATCGTCGCGGCGGTTGTAGTCCGCGTCGAGCGCGACGGTCGCCGCCACGCGCAGCAGATCGGCCAGGTCGCGCTCGTCTTGCTCGACCAGCGCGTCGGTACCGTTCTCGACCCAGTCGCGCAGCACGCCGGCCAGCACCAGCCGGTAGGCGACGCGGTTCCACTCGCTCGGCGCCAGTCCGGGCAGCGCGCCCACGATCCGCGCCACCGCCGCGACCGTGTGGCGGAGGTACGGCGGCGTCTCCGGCGGCACCTGGCCAAATGATTCATTCGCCATCCTCTGCTCCTTTCAAGCCGCCCTCACTCCCCACGCCCCTATTTCGCGTTCCGCGTTCCACATTCCGCGTTCGATTAAGGGCTGTCAGCGCGTCGGTCAGCGCGTCGGCCAGGCCATCGTAGAAGACGTAATCCTGCGCGCCGATGAAGTGAACGGGCGTGCCGCCGAACTGGCGCTTGAAGCGCGAAAAACCCGCGTAGGCGTGATCCTCCAGTCCATGTGGTTCGAAGCCGTAAAAGTCGTATTCCTGCGCTCCGGACGCGCGGGCGTCACGCACGATCGCCCAGTGCAGCGCGTACGCCGCCATCCGGTTGCGTCCCACGTCAGCTGAACCGCCGTAGAGGTAGGTCACGCGCGGGCCGCAGCGCACGACCAGCGCGGCGGCCAGGTCGCCAGGGTTGTGCTTGTCCGCGAAGTCGGGATGACCGGCGAAATAGAGTCGTGCCAGCCCATGTGGGGCAAGCGCGCCGAGCAGATTGATGAAGAAGCCGCGCGGTTCGGCGAAGAAATCGTCGCGCGCGGCGCTCTGGCACAAGAGGCCGTAGAAGCGGCGCAGCGCCTGGAGCGAATCGGTATGTTCTACGACGACGCCGTGCCGCGCGGCCAGGCGAATGTTGTAACGGCCTTTCGGCTTCATTGCTGCCAGCAGCGCCGGTTCGTCCTGGGTCAGATCGAGCCGTAACGTCTCCACAGGGTAGAGGTCCATCGGCGCGCGGACGAACTCGCGCAGCACCGGCGGCTTCGGGTGGACGAGATGCGGCTCGATCCGCAGCGCCAGCGCGCCCGTTTCCGCCGCGAACTGCCGCGCCGCCGCCACGATCAGCCGCAGGCCGTCGCGCGCGAGCGCCGGCTCGTCCCACGGCAGCACCGGCCCCTCCGGCGCGAAGACGATGCCCCGGCCGGCGCCGTTCGCCGCGCCAGGATAGGCGTGGAGGATCGCGCCGCCGACGAGGCGGTCTTGCCGGTAGAGGCCGATGGGCCGGACGCGGTAGCCTTCGCGCGCTTTGAACTCGGCCCACGCCCAGCTCTGCATGAACCCGCTCGCCGGGTTCATGGCGACCAGCGTTTCCCAGGTGTCGCGCTCGTCCGGCGCGAGCAGTGCCGCGCGCACCGCCCCCGACCGGGTGACCGTCAACGCGCTGGTGGACCCAGCCGCGCTCATTGCAGCGCCGCCTTCGCCGCCTGGTACGGCCCCTGCTCGTCAACGATCAGTTGCCGGCGACTGACCAGATCGGCTTTCAGTTTATTGGTCGTATCAATGTCGCGCTGCGTCGCGGCGATGGCGTCAATGACGGCGATTTCCGAAGTGCCGTAATCCACCTGCTCGTTGTTGCCGCTGACGCGCTGAATGTTCGTGTAGGTCTGCAAATCGCTTTGCAGACTGGTCAGGTCAGCGTCGGCGTCGGCGATATCGGCGTCGAAGGAGGAGAGTTCGGCGGTGTCCGTTTGAAGCGCCTGGTCGAGCATCGCGCGGACGACCTTGACCAGCGCGGGCGACGCCGCCGCGCCGTTCGCCCCACCGGCTTCGGCCGCAGCCTGGTCGGTATAGAGTTTCGTGCCTTTGAGGAAGCGGTAGGTATCGTCGGGATTATGAAGCGCCACCACGCCGGACGGCAGCGCATAGACGCCGACGAAGATTTGCTTCGCTCCGGCCGGTGGCGGCGTGCCAGGCACGCCGGCTTGCAGGCGGGCGATTGCTGCGGCCAGCTGGCGGTCGGTGTCGCGCAGGTTCACCAGTTCGTCGCTGCGATGGCGCTGGGCGGGTAAGACCGTGCCGATCCAGCGCTGCCGGGTGATGCCGTCGTCCAGGTCGGCGATATTCGCGGCGATCACCGCGCGCTGATTGGTCATTTCGGTGATCAGCGACTGCGTCAGCGCCGGGTCGCGATACAGGCCGTAGACCGGCTCCGGGCTATCGGCGCCGAGCAACACGTAGGCATCGTCGTCAAGCAACAGATAGTGATCGGTGTCCAGTGTCACGACCATGTCGCTGTTCTGCAAGAGCAACGCGTCTTCCGTAACGTAGTACAGGCCGTCTTCGCCGACCGGCGGCTGCACCGGCGCCGCAACCGGCAGCTGGTTCGTGTCCACGGTCGGGCTGGCGGCCGGCGCCGGGCCGGTGCGCGGGCGGCTAGTGCCATAGTAGCTGCGGTAGTACCCATAGCGGCGCGGGTAGTAGACGAAACGGCGGGACGGATAGGCGTAGCCCTGCACATCCACGATCTGATTGCGGCCATAGGTCGAGCGCGAGAAGCCTTGACCAGCCAGCGGCGCGCGTGTGCTCGCCGGCTCCGACGTGACGGTGTGCGCGGGGCGTGCCGTGGAGACGTGCCCACCGGCGTTTTTGGCGAAGACGCTGTCCGGCGCGATAGTATTCGCCAGCATGATGACGACCAGCAGTACGCCGAGCACGCGCCCGCCCCAGGTCGCCAGCCGCGCCGGGTCGTCAAGGGCCTCGTGTAGGCGTGCCCGCAGCGTCACCAATTCGGCGCGCAGGCGGGCCGGCAGTTCCTTCGCCCGCGCCAGCACCGTGTCGAGCAACCGCGCCAAGTCGAGGCCACGCAGGTACGCGGTCCAGTCGTCGAGGATCGTCTCGACCATCTCGCGCGTGTGATAGGAGTGCTGCACCGGCAGATGAGCAATCAGCCGGTTAACGTCCAGCGGTTCGTCGTCGTCCACCGGCAAGCAGTCGTACAGCGCGGCCAGGAGCGGGTCGCCGGCCGCGCCCTCCGCTGCGTCGAACGCGACGAAGGGCAGCGAATTCGCCGTCGCGAAGTCGTTTACCGCCTCCGGATCGGCCACGGCGACGGGCCGGTCAAGATCGGGATCGAGCAGGTAGCCCAGCAGGTGCGGCGCTGTGGCGGTGGAAGGCCAGGAGTACGGCTGCAACGCCGTACTGGCCGCCGAAAAGCGCAGCGCCTCGCGGAATCCCTCCGGTGTCAGTTCGACAGCGGCCGGCAGCGTGAGCGCCGCCAGGTCGCACGGCTCGCCGAGCGCCAGCACGAAACCCCACTCGCCATAACCGTGCTCGCTGAAGGACGGGAGTGTGAAGTGGTAGGGGCGCGCGTCCCAGCCAGCCGCGCGTAGCGCGTTGTGGATGCCCCAAAACGCCTGCGTGTTCGTCACCGGCGAGACCGCGTTCGTCGCCAGCGCGCCGCCGGCGGCCAGTAGCTGGCGCAGCGCGCCGAACCACTCGACCGCAAAAAGCCCGCAGCCCGCCATGTCGTCCGGCACCGTGAAATCGCAGAGGATGACCTCGTAATGGTCGCCGCGCGCAACGGCGCTGGCGACAAACTCGCGCGCGTCGGCGGCGTGCGCCTGCACGCGCGGATCCTCGAACGCCGCCTCGTTCAGATCGCGCAATTCCGTACGCGCCAACGCCAGCACGTTCGGGTCTATATCCACGAGGTCCACCGCCGCCACACGGCGGTCGCGCAAGACCTCGCGCAGCGCCAGTCCGTCACCCCCGCCGAGAATCAGGACGCGCAGGCGGTCACCGCGCGCCACCGCCAG
>DASUBC010000103.1:0-10315 GCA_035763465.1 Thermomicrobiales bacterium | reverse complement strand
CGCGCAGGCGGACTTCGTGGCCGCAGCCTTCAGCCGGCGGTTTCAACCGCCGGGGCAGACCACAGCAGCTGCCCGACTGCTCGACTGCCCGATTCGTCAGGGAATCGTGATCTCCGCGCTGTCCGCGTCCTCACTCAGCGGGCCGTGATCCTGGCCGTCCACCAGGAGGTATACGGCCGTGGCGTTATCCGATTGGATGTCAATACTCACGCCCGTGAAGGTCACCGCCTGGCCCGCCGCCAGATCGCCCTGATACTGCACCGTGCCGTCCACCGTCACCGTCACATTCGTATTGTCCAGCGCCTTGACCTGGACGGTGTGCGTATCGGCTGGGGATGGCGTTGGCGATGGTGGCGGCTTCTGCTGTGCGGGCGCCTGCTGCACCGGCGCCGGCTGCCGCGCCACGGTGGGCGGCAGCCCTTGCGTCTGCGTCGGCGGCTGGTTGGTCGGCGACGGCGCGGGAGTCGCGGTGGGCGGCACGGCGGTCGGCGTCAGCGACAGAATCGCGGCTGTCATGTTCACGTTCGTCGGCGTAGCCACGGCGGGCGACGGCGTCGGCAGCGGCGTTTCGCGCGCGGCGAAGAACGCGCTATAGAGCCACGCGAAGAGCACCGCCGAAATGACGACCATGAAGGCGATCAGGGCGAAATTCGGCGCCCAGTGCGAGGGCACTTCCAACGGCCGGACCGCCGGCACAACCTTGAAGCCCCCCGACCCCTGCCCGCGCAACTCGTCGAAGTAGGCAATCGCGTCGTCGGGGTCCAGGTTGAGGTATTGCGCGTAGTTCCGCACAATCCCGCGCGAATAGACTCCCTCCGGCAGGGCGGTGAAATCTTCGTCTTCCAGTGCTCGCAGGTACTTGCGTGGAATGCGGATGGCGCGCTCCGCTTCGGTGAGCGTCACCCCTTTATTTGCCCGCGCGTGTCGTAGCGCGTCCCCAAACCCAGACATGCCTCTGCCTTATGTTTTTGCTTCCCTCGGCGGCACGCCAACGATCGCGCCGCGCAAAGGCGCATCATAATACAGCAAAGGGCCAGTTTGCACGCCGTAATTAGTGAGTAGGGGATAGGGGATAGTTGCTCATCCCAAGCAATGCGCTTATCTCCCAGCACGGTGCTGAGGAGAGACTATCCCCTATCCCCTATCCCCTCGTCCTAGCGAACGTTGCGCCGCCGCTCTCGGCCGCGCGAGGCGGCCTGTTCGGCCAGCGCTACCTCACGCTCCAGCGCATCAAGCAACGGCGTTGCGCGACGCGGCCGGCGCGGTTCGGCCCGCTGCAACCAGCCTTCATCGGTCGGCGCCCACCAGGTGCCCAGACCGGTAAGGCAGCCCAACTCTCCCCCGCCAACCGGCTGGCGGTAGCACGGGGTGAACTGGCAGGCACAGGAGCCGTGCTGACCATCGCTGGTCTGGAAATACCGGCAGGAGCCGCAGTGCTGCCCGGCCAGCGCCTCCAGCGCCTGCGACCGCCATTCCGCCGCCAGCTGCTGGAGCAGCGTCTCGTCCACTTGCCGCGGCGCGACTTCGGGCGGCGCTGGTGGCGGCGCGACGACGGCCGGTTCCGTGCGCGGCAGGCGTTGCATCACGGGCCGCGACTCTTCAGCAGGCGGTGGCGGCGGGACGACCGGCTGCGTTTCGGCCGCCGGTGTTGTCCCCAGCGACCGTATGGTGCGCCGAGGTGGTTCCGCCGGTAGTTCGCTCGGCCCGCGCGGTGGAGCGACTGGTTGGGTCGCCGCCAGCGGTGGTTGCTCGGCCGCCGGTTCAGCTGGCTCGGGCCGCAATCGTGAGAAGCGTGGTCCGGGCACCGGCTGGTCCCAGTAGCGCGAGGCGCCGCGCGTGGGCATCGTCGGCGCGGCGCTCGCGGCCGGCCGCTGCTCCGCCTCGACGTTCGCGGTTGTCACCCGTGACGGCGTCGCGACGCTGGTCGTGCGCGTCGGCAGCGCTGGCGTCAGTTCGTGCGGCCGTTCTTCGATCGGCCGGCTTGGCAGCGGAACAGTCTCACGCTGGTGCGCCGCTGGCGTTTCCATCGGGGGGGTGAACCGGCGCACCGGCGCGGAGACCTCTGGCGGCGCTGGCCTTGGCGCTGCCGGGGACGGCGCCGATGTAGTCAGCGCTGGCGCTGGGGATGGTGGTGGGCCAAAGGGCGACCGCGCTGGCGCAATCCCCGGCGTCCCGGTTACCAGCGGCGCCGGCGCGGCGGCGCGGCGTGCCTGCGCGCTGTCGCGCTCGGCCTCCCGCCGTTCGAGCGCGCGCCGGTGCGCCTCGGCCACCGCCGAACGTCGCACGCGAGGCAACGGCACCCCATTTTCGTTCAATTCCGGATGCGGCCCATGTCGCGTATCGAAGGTCACGACCAGGTCTTGCGGCGCTGACGGCACGGCAGCGGCGGGCCGGAGCGCCGGCTGCGTTGGCGCGTCGTTCTCCGGTGACGTGGCGGCGGGCGCGGCCGGTGCGGCGCCTGTCAGGGGTATGGGCGCGCTGGTCTCAGCCGTCACCATCGGTGTAGCAACGATATCCTCTCCGGCCAGGTCGGGCCGGGGATGCCAGCAGTCCTTCCCCCATCCACTGCGGCACCCCAACTCGGTGCTCCGCAGTAGTGCCACGTCATCGCGGCGCGGGTTTGCAGGATTGCGGCACCTGCCGTGGGTCTGCTGCGCGCCAGCTTCAAAAAAGCGGCACGTCCCGCACTGGCGATTCGTCACGGCACGTTTCCTCTTTTCAGCAATTTGATGTTCCAGCGGGCACCGCACTGGTTCCAAACAGCAGGGCGAGACGTCAACTGCCTCTGGCGGCCCAGACTGTCCGAACAGGTCCGGCGAACTTCGCCCCTATACTACCACACGATCTCCGGCCTGAACAGAGTCAGCCAGGGCCAGTTTCTGGCGAATTTCGCGTGTGCGATAGCGGTGCTTTTCCGCATTGCAACACCGTATCTGCGTGTTTCCTGGACGCGATCTGGCCGCTCGGCTCGCGCCGCGCCTTCAACGAACGTACGCTAGCGTACGTTAACGGGGTGCAGCGGCTGCACGGACAGCCCGCTGCCCCTGAAAGCACAAGACCCCGGCGCGAGGTCGCGCCGGGGCCGGGCCGCCGTTGCTCAGGTCTGCGAGCCGGGGGCCGGTGTGCCGTCCACAAAGTCTTCCGCCATGACCCAGCAGCCGTTTGGCGCGACGCCGAACGCGATGCCGATGCGGGTATAGCCAGTGTAGATAAGGTTCCAATGATGATTATAGAGATCGCTGGCGTAAGGCTCGCCCATCATCCAGCCCTCGATATTCGCGATGGCGGTCGCGGGGTCTTTCGAACACTCCATCGCGATATTTTCGCTGAACCACTGGCCTTGCACGCCCTGCTGAACCATCCGGTCGCGCGGGGTGCTGCCGTCCGAGCCGTAATGCTCGATGAAGTTGTTGGCGATCATATCGGCAACATGCGCTTGAGCCGCCTTCGCGACGAGCGGATCGAACGCCAGCGGCGCTGCGCCCGCCTGCGCGCGGTCGCTATTGACGGTGTGCCACATCTGCATCTCGATGCTCGAGCCGGTCGAATGCACGTCGGCCGTGACCGGCGGCGGTACAGCCGCGCCCGCCGCGCTGGCGGTCTGGTTGTTCGCGCGCGCCTGCTGATACCGCTCGGCGCCGAGCTGTCCTAGTTGCACCTCGCACGGCTGGCCCTGGCACTCGGGGTGATATTCCAGTCGTGCCCGCTCGAAATACTGCACCCGATAGGACCGCCCATCGGCGGCATTGACCTCGGTCACTTCTTCCGAGAGAGGTAGGCCGAGGTCGGCCAGACCGTTGTGGCTCTCCCAGTACGCGCGGAAGAGCGTCACGTTATGCCCGGTTTCCGGGAAGTACCGCGCGCCGGCATCAGCTGTTGGCGGAACCGGCGGATCGAGGGGGTGTAATTCGCGGCCCAGTTGCCCGAGCAGCACTTCGTACGGCGTATTCTGGTATTCCGGATGCCGCTCGAAGCGGGCGCGCTCGAAGTATTGCACCGTCAAGCCGTCTTGCTTGTACGGCTCGGTCAGGGGCAAGCCGAACCGGTCCAGGCCGCCATGGGCCGACCAGTAGTTCGCGAAGACGTCCGGGACATTATGCCCGGTCTGGGCAAAGTACAGCGGGCCGGCGGCTCGCGCCGGCGCTGGGGCCAGCGTCAGGGCAAGCAAGCCGCACATGAGGAACAGCGGAGCACTCAGACGCCATATCGTCGCGTGCCTGCGTGGCTGGGACGCAGGCCAACGTCGACCTTGCATCATCCCTCCTTGTCGTGCGGGATCGCGCACGCTGGCTGTCGCAAACGGTTTCCGGGTTCCCGGCTGGGGAACCCGGCCCGGTCAGCGGTGGCGACGCTGACCGGTGTTCGCGCGCTGGTGTCGCGATCCCTTCGGGCTGTTCAGTCGCGCGTTCTTCCCCGAACGCGCCTGCACCTCGACCTCTCGCGTGTGCAACGCAAATTCTGCATTAGAAAGCCAAACTTGTCGCACTGGATGCTGGCAACGACTGGCGTATCATACACCGGTCGCGCGGCAATTGCAACGATCGTCCGGCGCTGTGACCGCCTGGCAACGCCTGGCGCCTGGCCGAAGATACTCGCGCCCTGCATTCGTACGCAAGCGTTTTCACCCGGCTACGACGCGTGAAAGACCCGAAAACGGCTCGTCTCGGCCAGGATTTCAACCGTGCTGAAATGCTCGCGCAGCGCCCGGTCGTAGCGCAGGAAGCGGTTCGAGACGAGCACCAGCCCGCCGCCCGGCCGCAGCGCCTGCCGCGCGCCGATGATGAAGGCGTCGGTGATGTCGAAGGAGACGGCTTTCCCCGCGTGAAAGGGCGGATTCGTCAGAATCAGGTGATAGCGTTCGTCCACCACCGGCGCGATTCCGTCGCCGGCCAGCACACGCGCCTGCTGGGGTGCGAGGTCCGCGACGTTGCGCCGGGCGGCGGCGACGGCCAGCAGGTTGGCGTCGAGCAGATCAACGGCTTGCCCGCCCCACCGCGCCACCACCAGCCCGATCACGCCGTAGCCGCAGCCGGCGTCCAGCACGCGGTGCGTGCGCCGCAGGAGCGGTTGCGCGGCGTCCAGCAGCAGCACGGTGCCTTCGTCCAGCCGGTCGTACGAAAAAATCCCTGGCAGGCTCCACAGGTGGAGCGGCTGTCCGTAGACAGTCGCCGTGAACTCGTGCCAGGTGCCCTGTGCGATTCCTGGCACGCTGGCCCAATCGGGCTGCGCCGCGCCAGCGGTCTTCGTCGCCACGGCGACCCGGTTGTGCTCCTTATAGCCCAGCACGACGGCTTGCCCGAAGAGCGCGCCGGCGTCGGCGATGATCGAGGCGATGCCCTCGTCCTTCGGCCCGGCCAGATAGAGCCGCCCGCCGGTCGGCAGCGCCCCGTGCGCGGCTAGCAGCCAGCGCCGCGCCAGTTTGCGGTTGTTCGGCGGCTCCAGGCAGGCGACGTCAAAACTGGCGCCCGCGATCGGGTCCACTGGATCGGGCCAGACCGCCGCATTGCCGATCGCATTCGCCGCCAGCGTCCGTTCCGCCATGTCCAGGGCGATCGCGCTGGTGTCCACCAGGCGCACCATGCCGCCGGACGCGCGGCGGGCCAGCGCCACGCCGAGCGCGCCAGGCCCACACCCCAGCAGCAGCACGCGCGCGTCCGGCGCGACCTCCGCCGCGTCGGCCAGCAACAGCGCCGCCCGGCTGACCCGCTGCCAGTAGGGTATTCCAGGCTTCGTGACGACCCGCACCGTCTGGCCGCCCACCTCTGCCGCCAGTTCCGTCACGCGATAGTAGGGTAACTGTGCCAGCGTCTCGTTCATCCTCGTCCGTTTCCGCTATTCGCCAGAGCCTCTTAAGATACGCCGCCAGGTTGATACATGCACACACGCTGTCTCGCATATCTGTGCAGCGGAGGTGTTGGGCAGCCTCACCGAATGCATTCGGCGTCTGGGCGCGGTGGCTTGCTGGCGGTGGCCCCGGATTGAAATCCGGGCCTGGACAGGCGAGCGCCTGGACGAAATCCGCGTCGCGGATTGTGATTTCTCAGCGTCCGGAATGCCACCAATCTCTCCTATCGCCAGTCCGCGCAGCGAACTTCGTTCAGGCGTCAGCCTACCCAGCACGGGATTTCAATCCCGTGCCCACTCCGCCAGGCCACCCGCCTACCCTCACTCCCGTGCCTTTTCATCGGCTACCACGCCACGCCAACTCCCCATTCCGCGCTCCGCGTTCTGCGTTCCAATAGCCCCTGCCCTGGCGCCATAGTATACTTTCCTCTATTCTTGCGCCCGCCGGCCACTGCTGTGTGCAGACGCGGCAGTGACCAGGCCAGCGCGCATCAGTACACTGCAACCGGCCTGGCGGCGACGACGCCGCACCGGGGAGGGAAGGACAGCCGCCATGACCATCGCCCCGCCGCCCGGGCGGCACGACGAGCACGCCGGCCAGGCGCCGGACCAGGAGCCGGAACGCGCGCCAGGCAACGGCAAGCACTATTCCATCTGGACGATCGGCTGCCAGATGAATGAATCAGAGTCGGCGCAGGTTGGCGCAGCGCTGGAACTGGCCGGCTATCGCCAGGCGCCCGCCGAGAGCGAGGCCGACCTGATCGTGCTCAACTCGTGCGTCGTGCGCGCGTCGGCGGAGCAGAAAGTCGTCGGCAAACTTGGGGCGCTGCAAAAGTTGAAGCGCGCGAATCCCGCGCTCAAGATCGCGCTGACGGGCTGTATGGTCACGGGCCAGGAAGCGAAACTGGCCCAACAATTCCCGCACGTAGACCTCTTCTTCCGCCCCTCGGCGGTCGAGCAACTCACCACCATCGTGCCGGAGCTGGCGAATGTCGAGGACGACCTGGCCGACCTGCCACACTACTATTATGGCGCGGACGACCAGAACCGCGAAGTGACGGCGTTCCTGCCGATTATCTTCGGCTGCAACTATGTCTGCTCCTACTGTATCATCCCCTACCGCCGGGGCAAGGAGCGCAGCCGGCCGCTACAATCGGTCGTTGGGGAGTGCTGGATGCTTTCCCGGCGCGGCATTCGCGAGGTTACGCTGCTGGGGCAGACGGTCAACGCCTACGGCCACGATCTGCCCGGCGCGCCGGACCTCGCCGACCTGCTGGCGGCGGTGGATGAGATCGAGGGCATCGAGCGGATTCGCTTCCTGACCTCGCATCCGCAGAAGATGACCACGAAACTGATTCGCGCGGTGGCCGACATCCCGCACGTCTGCGAGCATATCAACCTGCCGGTGCAGGCGGGCCACGACGAGACGCTGAAGCGGATGCGCCGCAACTACACGGTGGACGACTACCGGCGCGTGGTTCACGAGATTCGCGAGACGGTGCCCAACGTGACCATCGCCACCGACATCATCGTCGGCTTCGCGGGCGAGACGGAGGCGCAGTTCCAGGGCACGCTCGATTTGCTGGCCGAACTCGAACTGGACGTTGTCCACTCCGCGATGTACTCGCCGCGTCCGAAGACCATTTCTTCCCGCTGGGAAGACGATGTGCCGCCGGAAGAGAAGCACCGCCGGCACGAAGCGGTGGAGGCGCAGCAGGCGGCGATCGCCGAGCGCAAGAAGGCCCGGCTGCTCGGCGGCACGTACGAAGTGCTGGTGGACGGCCAGCAGAAGGGGCGCTGGCGGGGCCGCACGCGCGGCAACCAGCTCGTCTTCTTCGATGCGCCGGGCGACGAGCGCGCCTGGGTCGGCAAGTTGGTAGATGTGTGCGTGACCGAAACCCATCCCTGGTACGTGCTTGGGGAACCAGTGGACGGCACGGCACGGTAAGGAGAAGCGGCCCTCACCCCCTGCCCCGCGACCCACTGCGGTGGGTACCCCGCCGTGACACGGGCGAGGGGGAACACTCGTCAGCGCAGCGGCCGTTCCCCCTCGCCTGCACGGCGGGAGAGAGGGCAGGGGGGAGGGAGTTATTAGGAGGAGCATGACGGCATTCGGGGCAGAGGAACAATCCAAACTTAAGCGCGCCCAGACTTTGCGCGCGCAGCAGCTCGCGGCCACGGGCGACTGGGAAGACGCGGTCGCGCTGAATCAGGAGATCTTGGCGGCGACCCCGCGGGATGTCGCCGCGCTCAACCGGCTGGGCAAGGCGCTGTCGGAACTGGGGCGCTACGGCGAGGCCCACGAGGCATATAACCGGGCGCTGGACGTCGATCCGGTGAATCAGATCGCTCGGCGCAACCTGCTGCGCCTCGACCCTCTCAAGGGGCACGACAACACCGCCGCCGCGGACGAGCGCCGCCGCGCGCACACACAGGCGCGGCACTCGATGTTCATCGAGGAGATCGGCAAGACGCGCCTGACGGAACTGGTCAATGTCGCGTCCGACGACATCCTGGCCCAAATGGCGTCCGGCGATCAGGTTGAACTGCGCGCTGAGGGCCGGCAAATCGTCGTCTACAACGAAAATGGCTTCCGGCTTGGTCAGGTCGAAACCCGGCTGGGCCAGCGTCTGAGCGCGCTGGCCGATGGTGGCAATCGCTACAGCGCGGCCGTCACCGCCGTCGAGCCAGGGATGTTGCGGGTGCTCGTGCGCGAAACCTATCAGCACCCATCGCAGAAGGGGCGGCTCTCCTTCCCGATTGACGCCAAGCCGCTCGCGCCCCGGCCATACCTGCGGCCGACCGAGCGCCCCTACCTGGGTGACGAGGTTGATTTCCTCAGCGACGAGGACGAAGACACGGACGACGAGACCGACACCGAGGATGAGGACGAGTTCACGGAGTCCGAGGAATCGCTCAACGACGACAACGAAGAGGAACAGTCGGGGTAGCGGATCGGGCAGACGGGCAGTCAGGCAGTGGGTTTGGGTCAGCACCGTGCCTGTTGACTAACGTAGTACTGATCCAACGCGCTGCCCGACTGCCCGTCTACCCGACTATCAGAACGAGCCGCGCAGGAAAATATAGGCAATAATCAGCACGACCAGAAGCACGGCGAAAATCGCGATCAGGCGGATCAGGTCGGCGCGGATGAAGGCGTATTCCTGTTCCCGCGTCAAGACCGGGCGTCGTGCCGCGCGCGGCGCAAGCTGGCTGAAGTCAATGCCTTCGAGTCCCGCTGGCGGCGCCGGCGCCGCGTTCTCGCCGGTCGCCGGCGCGGCGGTTACTGCCTGGCGGGCCGCCAGCGCCTTCAACTGCGCGCGGTTCACGCGCACCTGCTGTGGAGCCGTTTTCCGTGCCACCCTCGCTTGCGCTCCTTATATGAGTCGTCAGTCGTCAGTCGTCGGTCGTCAGTGGGTTTGGGTCAGCACCACGCTTGACTGCTGGCACAGTGCCATGGCGAAGCAACTGACGACCGACGACTGACGACTGTTATCTACCGCCAGTCGTCAACCCAGTACGTCGCTTCAATCGGCTCGCCTGGCCGGCGGCTCCGGCGCTCGCGCCGGTCGTCGTAGGTCGCCCGCTCGGCTTCCCCAACCTCGGGCGCCATGCCCAGCGCCGCCGCATGCTCGGCGACGATTTCGCGCGGCGACCAGCGCACCAGCATCGCGATGGCGGCCAGCGCCAGCGCGATGACGCCGACATCGTCCAGTTGGCCGAGAATTGGGATGAAATCCGGGATGGCGTCTAGCGGCGAGACGACATAGAGCACCATAAAGGCGGGCGCCAACCATTTCGGCAGGGCCGGCACACGCGGGTCGCGTAATAAGCGCCACCCCAACCGCAACCGATCGATCATCCCGAAATCGAACCCACCAACCTTGAGCCGTCCCATCGCCATTACTCCTCACTGGTCTGCCAGTTGACAGTATACTTGCTTGCTTGCCGGGCATGCAAAAGCCGCCCGTGGCGCACGCGCCAGCAGGATCTACGCAAATGGCACGCCAGTGGTGTCGCGGTGGCGAGCAGAGAGCAGGGAGTAGAGAGTTCTTCACCATCGGCGCTGCGGCTATCTGATGGCGCAGTGCTCACGACGAGGAACTCTCTACTCCCTGTTCTCTACCCTCTACTCAGGTTCGTGAACGCGCCCAGCCCCGGATAGCGCGCGGCGTCACCGAGTTCCTCCTCGATGCGGAGCAGGCGGTTGTATTTTTCGACCCGGTCCATGCGCGCCGGTGCGCCGGTCTTGATTTGCCCGGCATTCGTCGCGACGGCCAGGTCCGCCACGGTGGTATCGCAGGTCTCGCCGCTGCGGTGCGAGATAACAGCGGTGTACTGGTTGCGCTGGGCCAGGTCAATCGCGTTCAGCGTCTCGGTCAGCGTGCCGATCTGGTTGACCTTGACCAGAATGGAGTTGCCGACCCCGCGCTCGATACCCTGCGCCAGGCGCTCGGTATTCGTCACGAAG
>DASUBC010000102.1:0-2882 GCA_035763465.1 Thermomicrobiales bacterium | reverse complement strand
AGACACCGCGCGCTTCCGGCCCGATATCCTGACGGCTGCGGAACGGGAGGCCGGCCGGGCGCGGTACGGCATCGCCCGCGATCGAAAAGTCATCATTTACCTCGGTTTGCTGGCGCCGCACCAGGGCACGGGTGTCTTGCTTGACTCCATCCAGCGTGTGCTTGCCCGCGAGCCGCGCGCCTTTTTCCTCATCGGCGGTTTTCCGGGCAACGAGCTGTACCGCCTGCACGCGGAGCGGCTCGGGCTGGGCGCGGCCACCAGTTTTCCGGGCTGCATCCCCTACGAGTCAGCGGCCGAATTCCTGGCGCTCGGCGACCTCGCGGTAGGACCGAAGTTGTCGCAGACCGAGGGGAATGGCAAACTATACAATTACAGCGCGATGGGCCTGCCCACCGTGGCGTTCGATACACCGGCGAACCGGGAGATTTTGGGGAACGATGGCCTGTACGCACCGCTGGGCAACGCCGACGCGCTGGCGGACGGCCTGCTCCACCTCCTGGCCCACCCGGCCGAGGCGGCGGCGCGTGGCCGCGCCCTGCGCCAGCGCGCGGTGCGGCAACTCTCGTGGGACGCCAGAATTGACGACTTGCTGCGGGTCTATAGTCGCTTGCTGGCGGCGCCGGTTTCCGGCGCATCCCCTACACCAACCAGCAAGCGCTACGCACGTTCGACACATACCACCGGCGAGGGCGACGATTGACCTGCACCGTGCACTGCATTCAGGCGGGCGGGCAATCACCTGCTTCGCGCTAGCGTTCACCACGCCGCGCGCGGCGTGGTGAACGCCCCAGCCAGCGGGGCATGAGAATGGCACGACCAACCACCGCCTTCCCACCAGCGATAGACGATGCTTCCTCGCGCGACACGGCGGCCACGGCTCCGGAGCACGATCAGAGCGCAACCGGGCCGGCGTGGTTGTCGCCCTGGCTGATCGTCCTGCTGGCGGTGGCCTTGCGCTGGCCGCTCCTCTTGCTGACGACAGGTTCCGACTACTGGTTCTATCAGAGTCTGGGGCGCCTGAGTAACCTCGGCTTCTACCCGTACATCCATTACTGGCTCGAATACCCGCCCGTCTTCCCCTGGCTCGCGGTGGCCGTCTACCGTATCACGACCCTTTTCCCACCAGCGTTGTTCGGCGACGCCGACGCGACATTTCATACCGCGCTCGGCACGATCAGCGTGCTCGCCGACGCCGGCATCGTCGCGTTGATCGGCGCGATCGGCGGCGAACTCTGGCCGCGCGGCGAATACACGCGCCGGATGCTCGTATATGCCGTGCTCTTCTGGCCCATCGCGGTCGCGGTCGGCTGGTACGATGCGCTGCCCTGCGCGCTCATGTTGCTGGGGTTGTATCTCTTGCTGCGCGCTCGCCCGGCCGGCGCGGGCGCCCTGGCCGGGCTGGGCTTCATGACGAAGATCATCCCCGGCTTGCTCGGTCCGGTCGCCGTGAAGTTCCTGCCCCGGCGCGGCTGGCTCACGACCCTGGTCACGGCGGTCACCGTCACCCTGGCGATCGCCGTGCCGCTGCTCATCGTCAGCCCGACCTATTTCATCGCCTCGTATCGCGCGGTCTTCAGCCGATCGTCCTGGGAAACCGTCTACGCCTTACTGGATGGCTACTTCAGTTATGGCAAGGTCGCGCCGATAGGCGTGCGCTTCGATCCTACGACGGCGGGGTACGTTGCGTTTCCCTCGCGCCTGCCAGCCATCCCAGTCGCCATCGTCTTCGCGATCGCCTATCTCGTGCTCTGGCTGCGGCCGGTCGCGCGCACCGCGCGCAACGTGGTGACCTTCACCGCGCTGTCAACGCTGCTGTTCCTCCTTTACTCGAAGGGCTACAGCCCACAGTTCATCATCTATCTCCTGCCGTTCATTCTCCTGCTGCTGCCCTGGCGCCGCGCCATTGGGTACACGCTCGCGCTCAGTGCGATCAATCTGCTCGAATGGCCGCTGTACCATGAATGGCTCAGTCAGGTGCACTGGGTACTCGTGCTCGCGGTGGTCGCCCGCACATTACTCTGGCTCGGCCTGGGCGCCGAATGGCTGGCTGAGCTCTGGCAGCTTCGCAACCCGATCGCCGCGATTCGGTTGAGCCGGCGGACACTCACGGTGGCTGCCGCCAGTGCCCTCGTCGTCGCGATAGTATTGTCTGCGCTGGCGATTCGTACCTGGACACAGGCGTATTACAACGGCAGCGACCTCAGACCGGCCTACGATTTTGTGCAGCGCTACGAGCCGGCGGCCGGCGGCAAGACCGCGTTCGTCCTGACCGATGATGATCTCTACGAGCGCTTCCACCCTTATTTCTGGCGGGAGGGGGATTTCTATCTCCTGCGCCCGGAAAGCGCGGGCGACCAGACCTACAAGGTGCCGCAGTTCACGCCGGACGGCCAGCGCGCCACGCTGGAGACGATCGCACGCGACCACGCGCAGATAGTCTTCATCCGGACCGAGGATGATTGGACCAGCCGCGACCTCAATGACTGGCTGACCCAGCACATGCAAGCGATCGGCACCGTGCGCGCCGCGAACGCCGATGTCTCAATCTGGCGCACGCCGCCACCGACGCCACACCCGCCGGGCACGCCGTGATGAGCCGGTGCCAACCGCCGCGGCTCCAGCCGCTGCTCGACTATCTCGCGGCCGGCACACCGGCGAGCGTGGCGTCCTGGCAGGACTGGCACGCCACACCGATCGGCGGTGGCGCGAACAATCGGCTCTACCGCGCGACGAGTGAGCACGCCGACCTGGCGATTAAGTTCACGCTCCGCGACGCCCGCGACCGCGCCGGCCGGGAATACCACACACTACAAGCGTTAGCGGCGTCCGGCCTCGACATCGCGCCGCGCGCTGTCCTCCTCGACCGCGACCGCTATGCCCAG
>DASUBC010000101.1:0-14409 GCA_035763465.1 Thermomicrobiales bacterium | reverse complement strand
ACTGGAGGTCGCATTGGGCGAACTGGCGGGGCTGACATCGGCGCTGTTCTGGGCGACGACCAATATTGTGCTGCGGGGGCCGGCGCTACGTCTCGGCGCGGTGACGGTCAATGCCTGGCGCGCGTTCTTCGCGGCGCTCGCGTTCTTCGTCGTCTTCGCCTTGACGCGGCACATCAGCGACCTGGCCGCGATCCCGCTCCGCTCGCTCGCCGCGCTGCTGACGGCGGTGCTCGTCGGCATGGTCATCGGCGACGCGCTGCAACTGACGGCGCTGGGGCAGATCGGGGTCGCGCGCGCCATGCCGATCGGCGCCAGTTTTCCGCTCTTTACGGTGCTATTGGCGGCGCTCTTTCTCCATGAGGCGGTGACGATTCGCACCTTCCTGGGCGCGCTCCTCGTCATCGCCGGGGTGGTGTTGCTGGCCGTGCCGCAAGGCGCACGCGAAGCCACGGCGCCGCTGACCGCCAGACAGCAATGGGTGGGGGTGGGCCTGGCGCTCACCGCCGCCTGTTGCTGGGCGGTCTCGACCACGCTGACGCGCGTGGCGGTCGAGCATATTGACGTGGTGATTGCGAACACGGTGCGCTTGCCGGTGAGCGCGACGATGTCGGCGCTCTTTGGCCTGGGCCGGGCGAAAGTACCGGCGCGAAAGTTTGGCTGGCAAAACTTCGCCATCCTGGCCCTGGCGGGCGTTTTTGGCACGGCGGGCGGCGGCTTTCTCTACCTGGTCTCGGTGAGCCTGGCCGGCGCCGCCAAGTCCGCGATCCTCTCAGCCTTCTCGCCGGTCTTCGGTCTGGTTGGCGCGGTGTTCTTCTTGCATGAGCGCCCCGGCGCACGCGGCCTTGTCGGCACACTGATCGCCGTTGGCGGTATTCTGCTGGTGGTGTAGGAATGCGGAGGCGTCAGGCGCGGAGCGTGCGTGATCTGGTAGCGAGATTCTCCAGGAGCGCGAGCGCCTGGGGCAGCGCCGCGACGACCTCAGGATCGAACTGTGTGCCGGCCACCTGGCGAATCTCGGTCAGGGCGGCAGCGTGCGAGCACGCGGCGCGATAGGGGCGTTCAGACGTCAGCGCGACCCAGGCGTCGGCCACGGCGATGATCCGAGCGCCCAGCGGAATCGCCGCACCGGCCAGACCCTGTGGATACCCGCCACCATCCCAGTGTTCGTGATGGTGCAGTACCAGTGGCAATGCGTCGCGCAGCGCGGGCACCTCGGTCAGTAAGTCGTAGCCGCGTTGAGGATGTTGCCGGATCAGCGTCCACTGGCGCGCATCCAGCGGTCCGGGGTAAGCGAGGATATCGGGAGCAATCGCGATCTCGCCGATATCACGAACCATCGCCGCGCCACGCACCAGTTCGCGCTCGGCCGGCGCCACGCCGAGCACGTTGCCAAGGGCAACCGCGACCATCGCGACCCGCGCCGCCCGGCCAGTATTGGCCGGCACACGGGCGTCAATCGAGGCGGCCAGTTCCTCAATTACGACCTGATTACCGCCCCGCAAAATAGCCGCCAGCCCCTCATGCGTCAGCACATCGCGCGCGGCCTCCGGCCCACACACGCGATTGCGCCCGCCATGCTTCGCGAAGTACATCGCGCTGTCGGCGGCGTGCAGGAGATCGGCGACGGTGCCGCCCGGCCGGTGTAACCCAACCCCGATACTGAGTGTCAGCGTCGCGCTCGGCCCGGAGCCGGTCGAAAATGGTTCTGCTGCGACGGTAGCACGGAGGCGCTCCGCCAGCAGCAGCGCGCCCGGCAGCGCGGTTTCCGGCAGAATGACGGCGAGTTCATCGCCAGCATAGCGTGCCGGCAGATCGCTCTGACGGAGCGCCGCGCGCAGCCGCACCGCGACCTCGCGCAGCAACATATCGCCGGCCGCATGACCGAAGGAATCGTTGACCTGCTTAAAATTGTCCAGGTCAATAATCAGCAACGCCAGTGGGCGATCGTACCGTTCGGCCAGTTCGACCGCGCCGGCCAGCATTTCCATCAGATGGCGGCGATTCGCCAGCCCAGTCAGTGAATCGTAGCGGGCGAGCCGCAGCGCCTCGGCATAGAGCCGGGCATTTTCCAGCGCCACGGTTGCCTGCGCCGCGACCGTCGTCAGGAAGTGCAATTGCGCGCTGGTCAGGCTACCTGGAGTGACGTTGGCGGCAAACAGCGTGCCGATGACACGGTCGTGCGCGATCAGCGGCGCGCCAATGACCGCGCCCGGATGGGCGTCGTCGGGGAAGTAGCGCTGATAGGTCGCGCTGCTGGCCGCCAGGTCGTCCCAATACTGGCTCTGCCGGGTACTGACGATCAATTCGCTGATGCTGCCGACCAGCGGCATCGTCGCGCCGGCCAGACGCTCGGCGGCGAGGCCAGCGGCGGCGCGCACGCGCAGCATTTCGTCGTCGTCATCCAGCAAGAGTAAGGTGCAAGTATCGGCGCCAATCGCCGCGCGCGTGCGCTCCACCAGCGCGGAGAGCACCTGATTGAGATCGAGCGATGACACGGCCCGCGCAATTTCATTGAGCGCGGCGAGTTCGCGCGCCCGTTGCGCCTCTGCGTCGCGTAAGCGCGCCTGGGCCATGACCCCGCCAGCCAGCTGCCCGCAGGCGACCACCAGTTCCATATCCAACGGCGTGAAGTCGGGCCCAGTCTGACGATCGAGATAGAGCACTCCGAGTGCGCCAGCCGGGCTGGGTAAGGGCGCAATCAACACGGCCTGGGCTTTGGTGGTGACATGCCGTGGATAATACGATCGCGCATCGTGCGCGGCATCGTTCGACAACACCGGCTCGCTGTGCGCGACGGCCCAGCCGCACAGACCTTCGCCGCGCGGAACGCGCGGCGGTGTGCTCATGCCAGGTTCGGGCGTTCGGCGCCACCACTCGGCGATCATGTCGCCCGAATCAGGGTGGCGCAGCAAGATCGCCAGTTGATCGTGGGGCACCAGGCGTTCGAGCTGGCTGGCGATGGTCGCCAGCAACGTGGGGTAGTCGGTCTGCGCGGTAATCGCCGCGCCGGCCGCGAGCAGCGTCGCCAGCCCGGCGGCGCGCCGCTCTGTCTCGGCGCGATTGCTCGCCATCACCGCGTCGAGGCGAGCATTGGCGAGCAACACACTGATCTGCTCACCGGCATCCTTCAGCACGTCAAGATCGTCTACATCGAGCGCCGGATACACGGTGCGTTCAACCATCAACACACCGATCGTCCGGTCTTTGTGGCGGATCGGCACACCGATCGCGCTCAGCGCACCGGGCAGCAGAACGTCGGGATTGCGGCTCGTGTCGGTTAGCAGCACCGCTTGCCCGGTCCGCGCCACCCGGCCGGCGAGACCGCGACCGGCCGGCAGGCGCGGATCGTCCTGATAGCCATGCGCCGCCAGCGCGACCAGGGCACGCCCAACCGGCGCGGCGATCACGACCAGCTGGTAGTCGAACATCTCGGCCAGGACGGCGGCGATCTCGGTGAGCGCGGTCTCCGGACTGGCGCCACGCTGGCCGGCAATAATGGCCCCGATACGTTGCAGGCTGAGGAATTCCTGTTCCCGCCGCTGTTCATGGGCACGCAGCTCGGCGCGTTCGAGCACGGCGCCGAGCTGTGCGGCACAGGGTTCTAACTGGCCGACGAGCGCCAGCGCCTCTGCTGGATCGAAAGGTTGACCAGTGGCTGCTTCGACCTGTAAGACGCCCCGTACCTGCCTAGCCACATAGATCGGCACGCAGACCGCGCCGCTATGGCCGTCCGCCGCAGCGGCATACGCCGCAACGCCCGAATGAGCGACCTGCGTACATAACACGGGCGCCGGCGCTACGGCAGCGCCCTGACCGATCAAGCGCTCGCCATCGCACCAGTAGACCAGCGCGCTTACGCAGCCGAAGAGTTGGGGCAGGGCGGCAGTCAGCTCCTGAATCGCTTCAGCGGCCGGCAGGTCTGCCCGCCGGTTGAACGAGGCAAAGAGATGCTGGAGCGCGAGCAGCGCGCTGATACTCCGCGCGGGCGTCTCGCTTGCCCGATTGCTGGCAGTAGAGCCTGTCACGCGCGCCTCGCGAATCACGGAGGAGGTAGCTCAACACAGCCAACCCTGCTGTGTACTCAGTCACCACGGTTATTGACGATTGTCATTCAGGAGATGCTGGCGCCTCGCGAGCCACCGACGGTACTGTGCGAACGCGGACAGCACGTCTGGGTGGCGACGACTACACAGGCCGGAGCCGCCTCCCGCCCCGATCCTCCTCCGCTGAATGTCAGGTGGCAGTATAACACGAGTTGGGAAGCGGTAGCGCCTCGCCCCACAAGGCCACAAGGCAGGGCTAATCTGCAAGCATCGTGCCAGGGATGAGCAACTGCCGCCTACCAACTACTCCCAGACGCCTGCTATACTCGATAGCGGGCAGAGAATAGCGTGAACTGATGCGAAGATACGAGAAGGAGCACAGGCGAGATGGTGGAGTCGAACGGCGCGACTACGCATGATGGCGCCGTGGACGGACGCAATATCGTAGATATCCTGATTGTCGGCGGCGGTCCGACGGGCCTCTTTGCCGCGTTCTACGCCGGTCTGCGCGGGGCGACGTCCAGCATCATTGATAGTCTGGAGGAGCCAGGCGGCGCGGTCACGGCGATGTACCCGGAGAAGTACATCTACGATGTCGGCGGTTTTCCGGCGATTCTCGGCAAAGACCTCATTGACAATCTGGTCAAGCAGGCGAGCCAGTTCAACCCGCAAATGCATTTCAATGAACGTTGCGAACATCTGGAACACATCCCCGACGACAATCTCTTCCGGCTGGATACTGATAAAGGATCACACTATGGCCGCAGGGTGATCATCTGCGCGGGCGTCGGCGCGTTCGCGCCCAAGAAACTGCCGCTATCGAACCTGGCGGAGTTCGAGGAGAGCGGCGCGATCGTCTATTTCGTCAAGCGCAACGAAGACTTCCGCGACAAGCGCGTGCTGATCGTCGGCGGCGGCGACTCGGCGGTGGACTGGGCGCTGACGCTCGAACCGATCGCCCGCGAACTGACCCTGATTCATCGCAGCGATAACTTCCGGGCACACGCCAAGTCGGTCGAGCAGATGATGGCCTCGCGCGTCACCGTCCACACCTACAACGAGACCGACGCGCTCCACGGCACGGACGGCCGGCTGACCGGCGCCACCTTCCGGCACAACAAGACCAAAGAGACGACGACGATTGAGGTGGACGCGGTGATCATGAGCATCGGCTTCGTCGCCGACCTCGGACCGCTGAAGACCTGGGGCCTGGAGATTCAGAAGAATCAGATCGTCACCGACCCGCTGACGATGGAGACGAACCTCCCCGGCATCTGGGCGGCGGGCGACATTATTACGCACCCGACGAAGTTCAAGCTCATCGCCACCGGCTTCCACGAGGCGATCACCGCCGTGAACCACGCCGTTCACTCGATCAACCCGAAGATGCGCCTGGCCGGCGCGCACTCCACCAATCTCGACCTGCCAATGATGAAGGCGCAGTAGCAGCCGCTACCTGACCGACTCACGTACCGGCTCTCAGGCTTACCTGAGAGCCGGTGGCATTGAGACACACGCTCCGTCGCGCCTGCTATACTTCACTGTAGTGTTTGTATTACATTCGTTACGACGAGGACGCCATGAGCGCGCAGCCGGTCAGTTTGCGAATCCCGCCCGAAGCCAGGCGGAGCATCGAGGAGATCGCGCGCCGCACCGGGCGGGACTTCTCCAGCGTCGCGAATGAGATGCTGTCCGAAGCGGTAAAGATGCGGTGCATTCCGGGCATCACCTTCACCGATAGCGCCAGCGGCCGTGTCGCGCGCCTCGCCGGCAGGAATACGAAAGTCTTCGAGATTGTCGCCGCGCTCCGCGCCGTCAACGGCGACCGGGAACGACTGCGGCAGGGCTATGCCTGGCTTTCAGAGCAAGAGTTGCGCGCCGCCCTGGCCTATGCCGAGGCGTATCCTGACGAGATCGCGGTGCGGTTGCGGCAGGACGAGGCGTGGAGCGCCGACACCGTCTGGTCGGCCTATCCTTTCACCAGGCCGCGCGACCAGTAGATGCGGTTCTACCTGGACGAGAACTTGCCACCACAGGTCGCGGTGCTCGCCCGTGCGCGCGGCGTGGATGCCGTGAGCAATCACGAGCGCGGGCATCTCGGCCTCTCCGACGATGAGGTACTGCGCCTGGCTGCGAAAGACGGCCGTTGTGTCGTTACGCGGAATCGCGATGACTTCGTACAGCTCACCATCCGCTGCTTCGACAACCAGTGGCCGCACACCGGGGTACTGATTGTGCCCTGGACGTTGCCGAACGACCAGTTCGCCCGGATGGCCGACGCGCTGGCGGCCTATGCCCAGCGCCACGACGCCGATCTGCCCGCCTACACGATTGACTTCCTCCACGCGCCGCCTGTTTAGGCAGGATCACGTCCAATCCGCGCTCGCAGTTCAGCCAGCCGCGCGTCGAGGCTGGCGTGGCGCACGATCGCCTGCGTGAACGTGCCCTCGCCGATCTTGCCCAATTCGTTGAACGCGGCGACGTCGCAGATGACGAAGCGGCCTTGCGTCTCGCGATAAATTGCCCGCGCGGTCACGGTCATGCCTGGCGCCGTCGGGGCCAGGTGGGTGATGGCGATGGCATAGCCAACGCCTTCTTCGCCTTCGTCCAGATAGGGCAGGATGATTTTGCGCCCGGCCAGTTCCAGATGCGTCACCAGCGCCGCCGTGGCGTACGCCTCATGCACGACCTGGCCCTCGAACGCGGCCAGCATCGTCGCGTCCACAACCACGCGCACTTCGGCGGTCGTGCCGGGAGGAATCGGTCTCATTGTGGATTGCGGAGTGCGGATTGCAGATTCTGCCTCGACCAGCGCCAATCCACAATCCCCATTACTTGCGCCCCGGCACAATAGCGGTGTAATAGACCGGGATAGCGATGTCGGCGGGGTCCGGGTTGGGACTGGCTTCGGTCGCGGCGGTGGCGTCGTCGAGCGCCTGGCGTACGCGCGCGGCGACCGCCGCCTCGCCCTGCTCGTCAAGAACGCCCCGCTCGCGCAGGACGCGGGCGTAGCGCGGAATGGGATCGCGCTCGCGCCGCCAGAAGGCGATCTCTTCGGGCGGCCGGTAGCCCCGGTCGTCGTCGTCGCTCGTGTGTGGCGCCAGGCGGTAGGTCTTACATTCCAGCAGCGTGGGGCCATCGCCGGCGCGTGCGCGTTCTAACGCCGCGCGCGTCGCGTGGTAGACCGCCTCCACGTCGTTGCCGTCCACCACCGCGCCGACGATGCCGTAGCCCGCCGCGCGGTCCGCGACGTTGGCGACCGCCATCTGCTTCGCCTGCGGCACGGAGATGGCGTACTGGTTGTTCTCGCAGACGAAGATGACTGGCAGGCGGTGAATGGCCGCGAAGTTGACGCCGGTATGGAAATCGGCCGCTGAGGTCGCGCCTTCGCCAAAGTAGGTGATCGCGATCTGGTCAAGCCCGCGCAGGCGCGCGGCGTAGGCGGAGCCAACGGCGTGGGGAATCTGTGTGGCGATGACGCTGGAGGTGGTGATGATGTTCAGGTCGCGCCGGCTGTAGTGCGCGGGCATCTGGTGGCCGCCGGTACTGGGGTCGTTCTGCTTGGCATAGAAGCCGAGCATCAGGTCAAGCGGCGTCATGCCGTAAGCCAGCACCGCTGCCAGGCTGCGGTAGTACGGGTAGACGATCCGCCGCGCCGGTTCGTCTGGCAGCGCCAGCGCCGACCCGACCTGCGCCGCCTCGTGCCCATCGCACGGCACCGCCAGCGGCACGATCCCGGCGCGCTGGAGTTGCAGCAGCCGCTCGCTCAGGCGTCGGGCCAGCACCATCGTCTCGTAGAGGCGCAACTGGAGGCCCGGCGCGAGCGCCGTGCTCGCGTCGTCTTCATCGTGGCTGGCCGGTAGAGCGGACATCAGGCACCACCTCCCGTTCTCTTCGGCGCCACACCGAGGTACACAGGTATGTCAGCAGAATGTGTACCACGGGTACGAGTAGGTTAAGGTACTGACGGGCGCGGCGCCGCCGAGAGGTTGCCCCGGATTGCAATCCGGGGCTGAATGGCGCTGCGGCACCACGAAGTCCGCCGACGCGGACTGGGTTCATTGGGAGGCCGGGGCTGGCTACTGGCGCACAGGTAGGCCCACCGCAGTCCCGCAGGGACTTCGTGGCCGCAGGCCAGCTAGCGCCGACTTTAGCCGGCGGCTGCCCTCCCTACCCTCTACTGCGGAAAACGCGGCAGTGGCCGGGTGATGGTCGCCTGCCACCAGGCCAGCCAGCGCGCCGGGTGTTCGCGCTCGACAGCGGAATCGGCGCTTGGACCGAAGAAGGGCGCGGCGGCGAAGCCAATCGCGCGCACACCGAGTTCGTCGCAGGTGTACATGGCGCGTGGCAGATGGTAATCCTGCGTCACCAGAATCGCCTCGTCGGGCCGCACGCCGAAGACTTTGCCAGCGCGATAGCAGCTATCGTAGGTCCGTAAGCCCGCGTAATCGAGCGCGATCGCGCCGGGCGGCACGCCACGCGCGACGGCGTAATCGCGCATCGCGTCGGGTTCGTCGTACCCTGGCGAGCTGTTGTCGCCGGTCAGCAAGAGCTCGTCCACCTTCCCTGCCTGGTAGAGCGCGACGGCGGCATCAACGCGATGTGCGAGCGCGACACTCAGCCGCCCGCCCGGCAGCACCTGCGCGCCGAAGACAATGGCGACGCGCCGGTGGGGCGCCGCGCTGACGTCGTGATAGATCTTGCCGCGTGTTTCCGCGTCCATGCGCGCTTCGATCAGCAGCACGCCGCTCAGTGGCAGGGCGACGAGCACGAGGATCGCCAGACACATGGTTCGTAACAGGCGGTGCGGCGGGCGGCGTGGGCGCTTCATACAAGAGAGTATCGGCAAGCCAGCGGTCGCGCGTCAAGGGCGAGTGCAGGCGGCTATGATGCGGAGTTCACCAGCACTGCGCTGGGTTAGAGCCTGTTCACCGATACTCTCGCCAGCGACAGAACAACTGCGCTATGTTCCCGGCACCGGCGCTGTTGCTCCCGGATCGGCCACTGCCGGGACAACCCGCTCGGCAAGCAGGCGCAGCGTGTCGGGATCCAGCACTGCCAGGGTGAAGTACTGGCAGCCGGCGGCAACCAGTGGCCGCAAGCGTTCGACCGCCTGCTCAGGGGTACCCACTAGAGCCGATGTGCCGGCCACGGCAAGCAGATTCTGGGGTATCCGCGCGCGTTTGGCCGCGAGCGCCGTCTGGTTGTTGGCAAGAAGAACAGGAACGAAGTGGAATGTCCGCAGCACCGCCCCGTGGGGCCGCCCCACCGCAGTGCAGTGGTTGTGAAGCGCCTGGTACTTGCGCCGTACATCCACGTCCGTGGATGCGCCGCCGCCCCAGGCTCCCGCCCCAAGACTGGAAGCGTCCGCGTATTCAGCGACGAAACGAAGGGTCGTGCGCTCGCCCCCACCGCCAATGAGCAGCGGCACATATGGCTGCTGCACCGGTGGCGGTTGCAGCACAGCCCCGTCAACCTGACAGTGGGCGCCCTGGTAGGTGACGGTTTCGCCGCGTAGGAGCCGGGAGACGACCGGCAGCGCCTCGGCAAGGGCGGCCTGGCGCTCGCGAACTGACGGATAGGGGAGGCCCATCGCTCGAAACTCGTCCTCGATGTCGCCGGCGCCCAACCCAAGCACGACCCGTCCTTGCGAGATTCGGTCCACATCAGCCGCCATCCGGGCCAGCAGCACCGGGTTGCGGTAGAAGACACAACTGACCAGCGAGCCGAGTCGCAGCCGGCGCGTAACGGCGGCGACGGCGGCGAGGCTGGTCCAGCAATCGGAGAGGAGCAACGGGTGGTCTGGGCGCCAGTACGAGTCAAAGCCCAGTTCCTCCACCATCTGCACGAAGTCGCGTAGCGCCGGCCAATCGCCGCTCGGCCCACCTACGATGCCGAACCGGACTGCCTGTTGTCTCTGCGCTACCCAGGGATGGCCATGGCTGGTGTGGAGACCGGAGATGATAGGTGTTTCAGCCATGCCGCACCCCCATTGTGTCACCATGACCGGCCGCCGCCACCTGTGGCGGGAGGAAGAAGATCTCATGCCGCCCGGCGATGACGATCATCCGGGCGATCTGCGCCTCGCTCGGTGGTTCCGCCGGAGCAGCGGGTATTGATGGGTCACTCACGAGCGTGCCCGCCTCAGCGAAGAAGCGCTCCATCTCGCCACCCGGCGCCAGGACGCCGAGCGCCCTCGCCGGAGTCGGGCCGGCGTTCTTATAGGTGTGCGGCGCGCCGCCTGGGATGTAGACCGTGTCGCCGGGAGTCGCCCAGATCGCGTATGGCTCCCCATCAAGGCCGCTGAACTCGAATGTCCCTTCGAGGATAATGAATGTCTCCGCAGCCGGGTGGGTATGGAGCGGCGGGCCACCACCGGGCGGCGAGGCAAGTTCCGCTACCGAAAAAGCATCGCCAGTTTCAGCGCTGGTGACCTTGAACGTGATTCGCTCACCGATAATGTTATAGGTGGGGCCGCCACCTGCCGGGACATGCGAGAATCGCCGGTCGGTTGCTGTCATTGGGTGTTCTCCAGCTGTGGTGCCGTTATGCCGTGGCTCTCAGATGTGCGATAACCTGGATTTGACTGTAGAGGAGGCCCGGCAGTCTGCCTATCCCAGATTTCTGGGATTTTCTGCTTGTCGGGACGTATAGTTAGCACACTGGCAAGATCGGCCGTGAGGGTGCGCCCGTGCCACGGGTACGGACTCCAAGGGGATGAAGTGCGGCGATGAGCACAAGCACCACCGTGGAGGAACAGGTTTTCGCTGAGGTCAAACGGCTCTGTTATGCCGGCCTTGACGCGCCGACGCTTCATCGCCGCGTTCTCGCCAGCCTCAGCCGCGCCGTGCCGTACGAGGGCTACTGCGCCCACGACGCCGACCCCGCCAGCGGCCTGGGGATGCGCATGTACTCGCATCCGCCAGACGAGCAGGATCTCCGTCATTTCCTCGAAAACATCTACTTTGAGGACGAGATTAACGACTTCAACTGGATGATCCGCACCCGGCGACCTGTCGCGCTGCTCTCCGAGGCGACCGGCGGGCAGCTAGATCGCTCGCTACGCTACCGGGCGGCGATCGCTCCGCGCGGTTTCCAATTTGACCTGCGCGCCGTCTTCGCCAGCGGACGATCGCATTGGGGCGGGGTCAGCCTCTTCCGTGCGCGAGGGCGCCGCGACTTCAACGAACGTGAAGTCGCGGTCATCGGCCGCCTGACTCCCCACCTCGCCGCTGGCCTCAAGGCGGCCACGCTGCGGGCGCGAGCGCCGCTGGAGCCTACCCCCGGCACGCCTGGCGTGTTAGTTCTCGACCGCTGCGGACAGGTTGTGCAGTACACGGCGAGTGCTGAACGCTGGTTACGCGAGCTGGGCGACCTCAGACCAGGCTGGCAGGAGGGACAAGGGCTTCCTGGCGTCGTCTGGCTGGCGGTCGGTGCGCTACGCCACGCGCTTAGCCCCACGACTGATCGTGACCTGACCAGCGTCCCACGCTTGACGACGCAGACACGCACCGGACGCTGGCTATATCTCCAGCCAGCACTGACCGAAGGGCCCACCGATCGCGAAGGCGACACCGTGATTGTGATTGCGCCGGTTGGCCCGCCGGACCTGGCCTGGCTGCAAACCGCCGCCTACGATCTGAGCGCGCGCGAGCAGGAAGTCGTTGAACTGGTGGTACGTGGCGCATCTACCCGGCAGATCGCCGCCGCGCTCTTCATCACCGAATACACGGTCCAGGACCACCTGGCGCACATCTTCGATAAGATCGGCGTCCGTAGCCGGCGCGAGCTGATCAAGCGCCTCTATTTCGAGAGCGTCTATCCTGCACAATAAGGGCAGGTAGCGGCTGCACGAGGGGACCGCGCTGGCCCGCTGGTGGGCCGAGGGCGCGCTTGATCCTGCTACGGCAAGAGGTAGGCGTGCAGCTGGATCCAACCGAAGACGCAGCGGTGATAAGGGGTAGAGGCAAGTTCAGGGCTGTTAACGGGTGTACGTATATGCTATACTCCGCCGCAGGGTAGGCTACAATACCGTGATGAATGGGTGGGTGGAAGCAATCAACAGCGGACACGCAAGAGCGGGGTAGCCAGGCGTTAGGCCATTGCCGCGTACCACTGATGAGGCTGGTTGGTGTGGAGGGGAATACGTGAAGATCACGGTCACGCAAGAGCAGCTCCAGAAAGGGCTTGGCCACGTCTCGCGCGCGGTCGCCACGAAGACCTCGCTGCCGGTCCTGGGCAATATCCTGCTGGAGACCGACCGCGGTCAATTGAAACTTGCTGCCACGAACCTGGAAGTCGGCATTACCTGCTGGATTGACTGCGCGATCGAGGAAGAAGGCGCGGTAACGGTGCCGGCACGCTTGCTAACCGACTTTATCGCTAATCTGCCAAACGACTCGATCAAGCTCGAACTCGATCGTCGCACGCTCGCGCTCCAGGTGCGCGCGGCGCGGTCGAAGGCGACGATCAAGGGCATTGACGCGGAGGATTTTCCCGCGATTCCGACGGTCGAGGGCGAGACAACCGCGACGATCGCGCCGGATGTGCTGCGCGAAGCCATCAGCCAGGTCGTTTTCGCCGCCGCGACCGACGAGAGCCGGCCGGTGCTGGCGGGGGTACACCTGCGCTTCGAGGGCGAGAAGTTGACCTTCTCCGCCGCCGATGGCTTCCGCATGGCCGTGCGCGCCGTCGAACTGGTGCGTCCGGCTGGCGAGGACGTGGCGATTATCGTGCCGGCGAAGGCGCTCAACGAACTCTCGCGGGCGATCAGTGACGCGACCGATCCGGTCGAGCTGGTCGTCACGCGCGGGCGCAATCAACTCCTGTGTCGCGCCGGCAACATCGAGTTTCTCTCCCGGTTGATTGACGGCTCTTTCCCCGACTGGCGGCAGATTGTGCCGAAGAACTACAACACGCGCACGGTGCTGGGGCGCGAACAACTGCTCGGCGCGGCCAAGCTGGCGTCGTACTTCGCGCGCGATAACAACGACGTCGTCAAACTCTCCATCAAGCCCGGCGAAGGGGAATACGCGCCAGGTAGCCTAACGATCAGCGCCAACGCCGCCGAGGTCGGCGACAACACCAGCGACATTGACGCCGCCGTGGAGGGTCCGGAAGGGCAGATCGCCTTCAACGTGCGCTACCTCAATGATGTGCTCACCGCGCTCCGGACGCCGCAAGTTGCCCTGGAGATGCAGGGGCCGAGCAGCGCCGGCGTCATTCGCCCGGTCGGCAATCAGGACAGCACGCACGTCATCATGCCGATGCACCTGGCGTCGTATTAGCGTTGTTACAAGTTACAGGTTGACAAGTTGCAGGTTTCACGGTCAGAGCGCGGGGTGCAAACGCCCCGCGCTTTTGCCATGCCTGTTGCGGTGTACAATGCCGCCGGTAACGCGCCAGTGACGGCGCCGAGGCACAAGGAACGTGTAGATACGAGGAGGAAGGCGTGATCGTTGTCGCCAGTACGAATGGCAAGGTGGGCATCCGGCGGGCGGTGGAAGTGCTGCGCCGGGGTGGCAGTGCGCTCGACGCGGTGGTGGCTGGCATTGAGCCGGTCGAGAGCAACCCAGAGGACCATAGCGTCGGCTATTCCGGCCTGCCCAACATGCTGGGGGAGATCGAGCTCGACGCGTCCATCATGGATGGGAAGACGCTGGCCGCCGGATCGGTCGGCGCGCTGCGCGGCTACGAGCACCCGATCGCCGTCGCGCGCAAAGTGATGGAAGAGCTGCCGCATGTGATGATCGTCGGCGCGGGCGCGGAACGCTTCGCGCGCGAGATGGGCTTCCCCGAGTGCGACCTACGAACGCCGGAGGCAATGGCGATCTGGCGCCGCCGGCTCGAAGACCAGGCACAGGTCAATCCGAGCATGGTGAAATACATGGAGCGGATGGCCGAGGTCGTGAAGATCGCGGCCGACCCCGAGAAGCCGAACGAGACGGTCAACTTCATTGCGCAGGACCGCGACGGCAACATCGCGTGCGGCGTGAGCACCAGCGGCTGGTCGTGGAAGTACCCCGGCCGCCTCGGCGACTCCCCGATCATCGGTGCGGGCAACTACGCCGATAATCGCTACGGCGCCGCTGCCTGCACCGGCCGGGGCGAGATGGCGATCCGCGCGGGCACGGCGCGCGGCGTCGTCCTCTACCTGAAGATGGGGCTGGCGCTCGACGCCGCGCTCCGCGAAGCGATGGACGACCTGCACGGGATGGTTGACCCCTATGCCGGCAGCATGAACATCGTCGCGCTGGACAAGGACGGCACACCACAGGCCGCCTCGAACGAGCAAGGCAAAACCTTCATCTTCATGCGCGACGACATGGACGAGTATGAGGAGCGCGAGCGGCTGTATGTGCCGTAG
>DASUBC010000100.1:0-2067 GCA_035763465.1 Thermomicrobiales bacterium | reverse complement strand
TGCGCGGCGCGCCCTTCCCGGAGGGGATCGCCGACCGGGTGCTACGCAACGCGTTCACGACCACATGGGAGGGCCGCCCGGACGACCTCGCGGCACGACAGGCAGAGCTGTGCCGCGAGGTGGAGGCCGCCGCTCAGCGGGGCGACCCGACGATGGTCGACATCAGCGCCGGGGTCGCCGTCGGGCTGATCTCATCGCTGGAACCGGCGGGGGCCATCGTCCGGCGCATCGTGGAGGAGGCTGAGCGCACCCTGCGCGACCGCTACACGGCGCTGCTTCGTTGAGTGCCAGCCCCGTGCCGACCCTGGCTGGTCGGCGGCGACCCGCAGGGCGACCACAAGCAATCAGAGCAACATATGAAAGGATGCCTGGTATGACTGCTCCCGCCAACCCGCTGCTCGGCGCCTGGCAACTCGTCTCAATGGCCTATCTGGACGAGGCGGGCAACGTGCTGGGCTATCCCTATGGCGAGCAGGCGAGCGGCTACATCATGTACGCGCCCGATGGGCACATGGCCGTGCTCATCACCAGCGCGGATCGCCGTGGCAGCGACGACCAGCGCGAGCAGGCAGCAGCGACGGCGGAAACCTGCCTGGCCTACGCCGGCCCATACGACTACCAGGGCGACCGCGTCATCCACCACCTGCGCGTCAGCCTCGATCCCGACGAGGCAGGCGCCGAGCGCATCCGTTTCATCGCGCTCGACGGCGACCGTCTCACGCTGACCTCGCCGCCCGCACCCTGGCGCGACGGCACACGTACCACGCGCATCATCTGGGAGCGTGTGAGCCGCGAATAACTTGCAGTCCTTCTTCGCGATTAATTCAGCGTATCGCGCCGTGGGGTCCTTGCGCTCGTGATTGGCCACCCGCTACCATAACTTGGGTTATGGCGACGGGAAGAGGCGTCAACCGATGGGTGTAGACACGACCGTTACTCCGACACACCAGCCGATCCGCCAGCTCGCGCCGCAGGTCATCGAGCGGATCGCGGCGGGTGAGACGATCGAGCGACCGGCGTCGGTCGTCAAGGAGCTGGTCGAAAATGCGATTGACGCCGGCGCGCGGCAGATCACGGTCGAGCTGCGCGGCGGCGGGACGCGCTCGATCAAGGTCAGCGACGATGGCGCGGGTATCCCGGCGGATGAACTGGAACTGGCCTTCGCGCGCCACGCGACGAGCAAGCTACGCGCCGCCGACGATCTTTACCAGATCGGCAGCCTCGGCTTTCGCGGCGAGGCGCTCGCCTCCATCGGCGCGATGGGCGAGACACTGCTGATCTCGGCGGCCGATGAGAGCGGCGAGGGCGCGGGCGTGCTGGTCGGCAACGGCGCGGTCATCGAGCGCTTCACGCGCGCCCGGTCGCGCGGCACGACCGTGACCGTCCGCGCGCTCTTCGCCACCGTGCCGGCGCGGCAGAAGTTCCTGCGGCCAGCGCGGACCGAATCGGCGCAGATCAGCACGATCGTCCGGCGCTACGCGCTGGGCCGTCCAGATATCCGCTTCCGCCTGATCCTCGACGGCCACCTCTCCTTCGCGTCGGAG
Organism: Thermomicrobiales bacterium; assembly: GCA_035763465.1. GTDB lineage: Bacteria > Chloroflexota > Chloroflexia > Thermomicrobiales > CADCWN01 > DASUBC01. Next base: position 523 of record DASUBC010000100.1, on the reverse strand, counting down.
GGCACTGGCGACCTGGCCGGCGCGCTCGCGGCCGTCTACGGGCGGCAGCTTGCGCGCACGCTGTTGCCATTGCCGGAGACAGCGGCGGGCGAAGCGCGGATCAGCGGCGTCATCAGCGGCTCGCAGCTCCACCGGCCCAGCCGGCGGCAGGTCGCGTTCTTCGTCAACCGACGCGCCGCCACGCCGCGCGGCCTGGCCGACGCCCTCGAAGCGGCCTACCGTCCCTACTTCCCGCGCGGCCGGCACCCGCTCGCCGCGATCTTCATTGACCTGCCGCCCGACGCGGTAGATGTCAATGTGCATCCAGCGAAGAGCGAGGTGCAGCTGCTGCCCGAAGCCGCTATCGCCGCCGCGCTCACCGAAGCAGTGCGCGCGGTGCTGACGCGGCACGAGGGCGCGCGGCGGCAGGCGGGACTGCAACTCGAAGCACTCCGCAATCTTCCGCCGGGCGTGGCGCGGATCGCCGAGCAGCCCGCGCCGTGGGAGAACGATGCAGCGCCCGCCGAACCGGCCAATCCGGTTG
>DASUBC010000099.1:0-5207 GCA_035763465.1 Thermomicrobiales bacterium | reverse complement strand
GCGGTGTACTGGTTGCGCTGGGCCAGGTCAATCGCGTTCAGCGTCTCGGTCAGCGTGCCGATCTGGTTGACCTTGACCAGAATGGAGTTGCCGACCCCGCGCTCGATACCCTGCGCCAGGCGCTCGGTATTCGTCACGAAGAGGTCATCGCCGACCAGTTGCACGCGGTCGCCCAGGCGCTCGGTCAGCAAGCGCCAGGTCTCCCAGTCGTCCTCCGCCAGGCCGTCTTCGATCGAGATAATCGGGTATTCCGCGACCCAGCGCGCGTAGAGGTCCACCATCTCCGCGCCGCTGTGGGTCACGCCCTCGCCGGTGAGCACATACTTGCCGTCGGTGAAGAACTCGGTCGAGGCGGGGTCGAGCGCGATGCGTATCTGCTCGCCGGGACGATAGCCCGCGCTCTCGATCGCCGCCAGGATCACTTCGAGCGCCTCGCGATTCGAACCGAGACTCGGCGCGAAGCCGCCCTCGTCGCCCACATTGGTGTTGTAGCCCTTGCCGGCCAGCACCTTCTTGAGCGCCTGGTAGATTTCGACGCCCCAGCGCAGCCCCTCGCGGAAGGTCGGCGCGCCGACCGGCATCACCATGAACTCCTGCATATCCACGCTGGAGCCCTCGGCGTGCTTGCCGCCATTGAGAATGTTCATCATCGGCACCGGCAGCGTACACGCCCGCAGGCCGCCGATGTGGCGATAGAGCGGCAACTCTTGCGACGCGGCGGCGGCGGCGGCGGCGGCCAGCGACACGCCGAGAATGGCGTTCGCGCCGAACCGCGCCTTGTTCGGCGTGCCATCGGCGGCGATCAGCGCCTCGTCCAGGGCCGCCTGGTCGCGCGCGTCGAGGCCCACCACCAGTTCGGCTAGTTCGTCGTTGACATACTCAACCGCCTTACTGACGCCCTTCCCGCCGTAGCGCCCCTTGTCGCCGTCGCGCAGTTCGATCGCCTCGTGCGCGCCGGTTGACGCGCCCGAAGGCACGGCCGCGCGGCCACGCGTGCCATCTTCCAGGTAGACATCAACTTCGACAGTCGGATTCCCGCGCGAATCGAGGATCTCGCGGCCAATGACATCGGCGATGACCATCGCATCCTCCTTCTCGGTGAGTGATCGGGCGGGCAGCCGCGCACGGCGACCACCGGCCATACTCCAGGTCCGGCCCACCGGCGCCACCGGCAAGCGTGCCGCGATTATGAGCCACCAGGCAAGGTAGGGTCAACCGGCACGGCCCTCACCCTCCAACCCCTCGCCCGCGCACAGGAGAGGGGTTGGAGAGTGAGGGCCGCCTGTCTGGTACTACTGGCCTAGCGACAGACACGCCGCGATCGGGTACCATCACCCTGACAATAGGTATTGACCAAATGGTCGCCGGCGCGCACCGCTTCACCAGCATTTGTTGAGCACGTTTGGAGGCAGCATGGCATCCCAAATCGAGCCAATCGCCTGTCCCTATGATGGTAATGGCGTCGTGATGAGTTATTTCGTCGCCGCGCCCTGCCAGACCCTCGTTGATACCGGCGGCGCGCAACATCCCGCCGGCCCAATTGCCGACGCCTTGACCGCGCGCGGCGTCGAACTGGCGGCGATTCAGGCCGTCATCAATACGCATGGGCACTGGGACCACGCGGGCGGCAACGCGGCGGTCAGCGCGGCGTCCGGCGCGGGCGTGCTGATTCACGAGGCCGGCGCGCCGTTCCTGCTCGACCATCGGCAGCATCTCGACGGCTACTACACCGAAGCAGCGCGGGCGCTGGCCCAGCCAGAGGTCGCGGCGGCGCAGCGCGCCACCTTCCCGACCATCTTCGGTCCGGAATCGGTGCCGAACCGGCTGCTGCGTGACGGCGACCGGATTGACCTGGGCGATGGGGTCGTCTTTCAGGTGGTGCATGTGCCCGGTCACTCGGACGACATGAGCGCGCTCTGGTGGGAGCAGGAGGGCGTGCTGCTGGCGGGCGACGCGGCGCAGGGCACGGGGTCGCGCCCCGGTTCGTGCCCGCTCTACTTCGGCAACATCGCCCAGGCCCGCGCCAGCATCAAGCGCCTGCTGGATGTACCCTTCGGCACCCTCCACGTCTCGCATCCGTTCGGTCGCCCCGGCACAACCGGCCGCCAGGCTACCTACGATGGTCCCACCGGGCAGGCGTTCCTACGCGATAGCCTGACCGCGCTCGACATCATGGAGGAGGCGCTGCGCGACGCCCTGCGGGATAATGGCGAGGCCGAATTCCCTGACCTCGCGCGCGCAGCGACCGCCGCCTTGCAGCAGGCCAACCGCTGGGACATCACGCCCGACCCACTGACCGGCGTCCCGGCCAACGCCGCGCCCACCCTATACCGGCTCTGGCGGGAAATCGCCAGCGCGTAGCGAGTCGGGTAGTCGGGCAGTGGGTTCTGGTCAGCACGGTGCCTGGCTGCTTTCTCAGTGCTGATCTAGCGCACTGCCCGACTGCCCGACTGCCCGACTGCCCGACTCGCTCACGACCTCGTACGCCCGCAGCCACTGCGCGAACTCCTGGCGCAGGGCCTGGTGCCGGGCATACTCCTCGGCTAGCCGAAACGCGGTGACGTGCTCGTCAATCCGCGCCACCAGTTCGCGCGGGCGGGCGATGCCGCGAAAGACGAACGGCGTGGCCCCGCTCGCCGTATGCACCATCACATCGCCGTAGTTCAGTAAGTGCGCCAGCGGGTTAGGCACGCGATACTGCATATCTTGCACGCGATCGAGCGCCGTCTCGCTGATCTGCTGGCGCAGGCCAAGCGGCCACTGCTCGATTTCGATGATGCGGTCTGGCGTGACGATGTAATGGTCGTTGCGCCAGTCGGCCCAGCACCACGCCAGCCAGCCGAGCGCCGCGACCAGCAGAACGACCGTTGGCCCGCTCGTCTCGCGTGCGGCCGGCGCGAGGCCGAGGTCGTCGAGCAGAAAAGGCAGCGCGAGCGCCACCGTGCCGAGCGAGACTGGGGCCAGCGCGGCGCGCACCAGGAACCAGGGATGCCGCCGCCAGACCAGACCGGCGAATTGCCGGCCAAACCGCAGCCGGAACTGCCGGCGTCGCGCGTTCGCGACCTGACGTGGCGGCGGCGTTTCGTTGGCCGGCAGCGGCGGCGGCTCATCGTCAACGATATGCTCAACACTACTCTCGATAGCCGCCTGTTCGACCCGCGCGCGGGCGGCGGCTGCGTCGCGCAGGTGCGCCATAATGCGGTCGCGCACGATGGCGGCGTCGCGCGCGGCCTCGAAATAGACCGGGCGGGCGCCAGCGATGGCGACGGCGATGTCGGCGCAGCCCACCCACGTCATCAGCGCGTTCGTCCGCGCCAGTTCGACGCTCTGCACGCGGTCGATCCGCAGTTCGCGCCGTTCCTCGCTGATATGCGGCACACCGGCGATTTCGACCAACCGTTCGTCTGTCAGATAGAGTAGATTGGCGCTCCACCGGACGTACAGCGCCGCTGCCCACAGACCGCCCGCGAGGAAGACGACCAGCAACAGGCGCAGCGCCAGCCCGTAGCCCGCCCAGGCGGCGGCCTCCGGGCGCGTCGCCAGCGCGACCGCCGCGACCGCCGCGACGAGCATCAGCAATCCTGGCCGCCAGGCTTTGCCTACCAGCAAGAGCGGGTGATGCCGCAGCACAAGCACTGGCTCCGCATGTTCGCCCCGGTTGCGCTGTCGTCGTCGCTCCATCGCGCCCACGCCACTATCCGATCGCGGCCAGTATGAGCCACGCCCATTGTAGCATGTGACGCTGCCTGATAGTGGCGTACGAACGCGGAGGGATGAGCAGTCGAGCAGTGTGGCGGATGAACCTTACGCCAGGATGGGCGCGGCCGGCGGTCATTCGGCAGGCGTGCCGCAACTGCGGTAGCGCCCGCATCGGCGCCACCGCGTGCTGGGCGGGATCGGTTGTGTGAGATGTTCTTTGCCTGTGTTCATACGGCTGGCACGCTTCACCAGCGAGGATTGCTCACGCCAGAGCCAGAATCCGCGCGAAAAGCGTGCCAGCTGCACGGCGACATGTTTAGCAGACAAGCACTATGCCGGCCTGAACCCGTTGACGACCGGTGACGGACGACTCCGTCAGCACGTCACATCCTTCCCTTCGCTGCCAAAGAGCGAGAGGCGGTACGCCTGATCCAGCCACTGGGCATCGGTGGCGGTGTAATGAAACTGGACCGCGCGGCGGCGGGTGCTGGTGCGGTTAGTCGGCGTGCCGTGGTGGATGAGGCCGTCGAAGAAGAGGCAGCCGCCCGGCTTCAGCGGCACCATGACGTCGCGCGAGGTCTGCACGTCGGTGTCGCAGATCTGCCAGTCGCGCCGCTTGAAATGGACGATCGGCCCTTCGCGGTGGGTGCCGGGTAGCACATGCATGCAGCCGTTCTCCGGCGTCGCGTCGTCAAAAGCGATCCAGACACCGACGACCGGAGCGTCAATATCGAGGTTGAAGAATGCCTTGTCCTGGTGCCAGGGCTTCTCGCGCCCGCCGCTCGGCGGCTTGATCAGGCCCATATCCTGGAACATCTTCGACTCGCCGTTGACGATGCGCCGCACGACCGCCAGCAACTGCGGGTGCGCCGACAGCGCCTTCAGCCGGTCGTCGTAATTGACGAACCACATGATCTTGCGGACGACGTCCTGCTTCTCCTCGGGGCGCAGCGTCGCCAGCCGGTCCTGGGCGTAGCGCTCGAACTGCACGCCGGTGAAATCCGGGTTCTTACCGTCAATCAGGTCAATCATTCCAGCCAGCGCGGCGTCAATTTCCTCCTTGCTGAACGCCTGCGCGACGGCCAGATAGCCCTGCTCGCGGAAGAACTGAATGTGCTCGTCGGTGATGTCGGACAGGGTCGCGACGTATGGCGCGACTTTGTCGAAGTGATAGAGGTCCGGATTGTAGGCGTCGTTCTTGCCATCGTCGAGGATGATTTGCGCCGGGTCTGTGACAACCATGCTGCTTGCCTCCTGCTTTGCAGTCAGGTCTATGCCGCTACCGCAAGTAAAGCAGACTGCCGGTGGTTGGTACATGGTTGGAGACGGCGACGATTTGCACTAAGACATAGCTGGCCGCTAGGCCAGGAGCGGCACGTCTGCGCGCTGCCGCCAGCGCGCCGTCCAGCGCCGGATCGGTTCGAGGTGGCGCGGTTCCAGCCAGATACCGGGGCGGCCGAGTTTGGGCGCGAGGTCGGCCAGCATCACCGCGCCGGCCCAGGCATAGA
>DASUBC010000098.1:0-2752 GCA_035763465.1 Thermomicrobiales bacterium | reverse complement strand
CGGCAGGTCGGCGAGGTCGTCGTCGCCGGCCGCAGCGCCGCGCAGGCCACCATGTTCCACCAGCAGCGAACCGGCGGTGCCGTGCAGGTCCAGCCCGAAGCCGCTGGTCTGATGATAGCCGACGGGGATGCCCCGAATGGTCCCCATGCCGCCGTGCGCGAAGCGCGCCAGCACGACGAAGGCGTCCGCTGCGTTGATGTCGCGCGCTTCGCGGCCGTCACGCAGCGGAATCGCGGGCTGCGTGACGGCGGTCCGTGCCGCGACCGCCGCGATTGGCCCGCCATACCAGAGAAGCAGGTCCACCAGGTGCGGTCCCGCCGACCCCGACATGATGCCGCCGCCCTGCGCCGCGTCGGTGAACCAGCCGGCTTTGCTGTCGCTCCAGTTGGGCGAGCGCAGGTAGTCTACGGGGTTGAAGACCATCCGCGCGTCGGCGATCGTCAGGTCGCCGATGAAGCCCCTGTCCAGCAGTTGCTTCGCCCGCGCGTAGGGGGGCATGAACCGCTGTTGATGGTTGAGCATGTGGACGATGCCAGCCTTGTGCGCCAGGTCGCGCAGCTCGCGCGCTTCGTCCAGTGTGATCGCCAGCGGTTTCTCGCAGAAGACGTGCTTGCCCGCCGCGATGGCGTCGCGCGCCATCGGCAGGTGCAGCGCAGGCGGCGACGCCACGACGACGGCGTCAATGCCATCGCCGAGCAGGTCGTGATAGTCGGTGGTGGTGCGCGGGATTCTGAACCGCCGGGCGACCGCCTGTGCCCGCTCCTGGCGCGCCGAACAGACCGCGACCACGGTGGCGTCCGGCACCCGGCGTAGCGCCTCGATGTGCGCCGCGCCGATACCGGTGCCAATCACGCCAACCCGAACCGGCTCGGCCATGCTGTACCTCCTTTACGGGCGGGGAGCAGCCCCCCTCGCCCCCCAATGCTGGGGGGACCTCCGGTGGTTTGCCCACGCCGGTAGTCTCTCTGCATGTGGGAGGAACTACGAGCTTCGGTCAACTCGCGGCAGTTCCCCCCAGCATTGGGGGGCGAGGGGGGCCGCTTCCGTACCATTACTCGAACGAGATGATGCCGCGTGCGACTTCGCCGCCCTCCATCGCCGCGAACGCTTCGTTGATTTCGTCGAGCGCGAAGCGGCGGCTGATCAGTTCGTCGAGCTGGATTTTGCCGTTGAGGTAGAGGTCCACGTAGCGCGGGATGTCGTAGTGCGGGCGCACTGAGCCGTAGTTGCAGCCGAGCAGTGTCTTCGCCGTCCGCATCATCCCTACCGCGTTGATCGGTACTTCGGCCGTTTCGTCGGCCACGCCGACGACGACCGCCTTGCCACCCTTGCGAATCGCCTCGTACGCCTGCGCGATTGTGCGCGGGTTGCCGATGACCTCGAAGGCGTAGTCGGCACCCCAGCCGCCCGTGAGCCCGCGCACCGCCTCAACGGGGTCTTCGTCGCGCGCGTTGATGACGTGCGTCGCGCCGAACTGTTGCGCCAGTTCCAGTTTATGCTGGACGATGTCTACGCCGATGATCCGCGCCGCGCCGGCCAGCCGCGCGCCCTGCACGACATTCAAGCCTACCCCGCCGAGGCCGATCACGACGACGTTCGCGCCCGGCTCCACGCCAGCCGTCACCGTCACCGCGCCGATGCCGGTCGTGACGCCGCAGGCGACCAGCGCCGCCGGGCCGATCGGCATTTCGTCGGGGATGGGGACGAGGTTGCGCGCGTCAATGTTCGCCTGCTCAGCGAAACCGCCGATGGCGAGGAAGGGCTTGAGGACCGTATCGCCCTTGCGGAGCCGCACGTTGTCGGGAACGGGCGTGGCGCAGAGGTACGGCATCCCACGCACGCAGAAGTAACACTCGCCGCAGCGCACACCGAACGCGCTGATCACCCGGTCGCCCGGCTTGACCCTTGTCACACCCGGCCCGACCGCCTCGACAACCCCGGCCACCTCGTGACCCAGCACCAGCGGCGGCGCCCAGGCGGTATCGCGCTGGATGTGGTGCAGGTCGGAATGGCAGACCCCGCTCGCCAGAATCCGCACGCGCGCCTCACCCGCCACGGGATCAGCAATCTCCACATCTTCGATCTTCAGCGGCGTGCGCCGCTCCCACAACACGGCAGCTTTCACAATGAACCTCCCTCTCAGGTTACAGTAGTCCTATGGTGCCGTTGCAGGTTCCAGGTTGCAGGTTGGAAGTTGGGGACAGCGAACACAGTAGTCGTCTGCCGCCGCGCTGGCTTGCCAAGAACCTGCAACCTGTCAACCTGCCAACTTGCAACATCGTCACCGCGCCATCCAGCCGCCGTCCACGACCAGCACTTCGCCGTGGACATAGTCGGCGGCGGCAGAGGCAAGAAAGACCGCCGCGCCGGCCAGGTCGTCGGGCGTGCCCCAGCGGCCGGCGGGGATGCGCTCGGTGATCTGGCGGTTGCGTTCGGGGTCGGCGCGGAGCGCGATGTTCAGGTCCGTGTCCATGTAGCCCGGCGCAATCGCGTTGACGTTCACGCCGCGACCGGCCCACTCGTTCGCCAGCGCCTTGGTCAGCCCGGCCACCGCGTGCTTGCTGGCCGCGTAGGCCGGCACGGTGATGCCGCCCTGGAAGGCGAGCAGCGAGGCGACATTGACGATCTTGCCGTGTCCCTGCCGCAGCATGGCGTCGCCAATAGTGCGGCAGAGCAGGAAGACCGCACGCAGGTTGACCGACACCACCTGATCCCACTCGGCGGTGGAGTATTCGGCGGCCGGGCGGCGCGC
>DASUBC010000097.1:0-8412 GCA_035763465.1 Thermomicrobiales bacterium | reverse complement strand
CCGGCGACAGGAGGCGACGAGATGACGGGAATGGCGGTGCGGACGGCGGAACCCGATGACGCCGCTGCGATTGCCGAGATTTACAACCAGGGGATTCGCGGGCGCCAGGCCACCTTCGAGACGGAGGAGCGCACCGCTGATGAGCGGCGGGCGTGGCTGGCAGCCCACGGCCCGCAGCACCCCTGCCTCGTTGCCATGGCGCCGGATGGTACGGGTGAGCGTGTGGTCGGCTGGGCCTCTACCAGCGCCTATCGCTCCCGCGAGTGCTACCGGGGTATCGCCGAGTTCTCCATCTATGTCCACGCGGACTGGCGCGGCCAGCGCGTCGGGAAGGCGCTGCTGGAGGCGCTCATTCTCGCCGCCGAGTCGGCTGGCTTATGGAAACTCGTCTCCCGCATCTTCCCCGAGAACGCCGCGAGTCGCGCACTCTGCGCCAACGCGGGCTTCCACGAGGTCGGCGTCTACGAGAAGCACGCGCAACTCGATGGTGTGTGGCGGGACGTGGTCATCGTAGAGCGACTACTACCCGCCAATCTGGTGGTCTGAGCGCGGCGCCTTGCCGCGGTTCAGATACAAGCGTGTCGCGCCGCGTGGCGGCGACACACGAAAATGCCCGTAGTCGGGACCGTTCACGAGGAACGCCGTCCTGCTGGGGAAATATCGCCCCGAACCGGGGAGAAGGAGAAACGGTCATGGTAGACATCAAGGAACAGGTGCGGGAACGGTATGCCAGCGCCGCGCGGCGGGTCACGGAGCAGGAGGGCGCCGACTGCGGCTGTGGCGCAACCTGCTGCGCCCCAGCTGCCCCGGTGGCTGACGTGCGGGCGGCGACGGGCTGCTGCGGCGACGACTGCTGCGGCGACACCGCGACGGCGGGGGAGGCGTTCGGCAGCGGCGGCTACTCAGCCGACCAGCTCGCCACGCTGCCGCAAGGAGCGGTCGCGGCCTCGCTGGGCTGCGGCAATCCCACGGCGTTGATTGACCTTTATGAAGGGCAGGCGGTGTTGGACCTGGGGTCAGGCGGCGGCATTGACGTGCTATTGTCCGCCCGCCGCGTCGGCCCTACCGGGCGAGCGATCGGGCTGGATATGACCGACGAGATGCTGGCGCTGGCCCGGCGCAACGCCGCCACAGCAGGCGTTACGAACGTCGAGTTCGTCAAGGGCGAGATGGAGGACATGCCGCTCCCGGACGGCAGCGTAGATGTCGTCATCTCCAACTGCGTGGTCAACCTCTCGCCGGACAAAGACGCCGTGCTGCGCGAATCCTTCCGCGTACTGCGGCCGGGCGGGCGTTTCGCCATCAGCGACGTGATCGCGCAGGGACAGCCGGTGCCGCCGGAACTGCGCGCCGACCTGGCGAGCTGGACCGGCTGCCTCGCGGGCGCGCTGGAGGAGACCGCGTATCGCGCGAAACTCGCGGCGGCGGGCTTCACCGGCATCGAAATCGTCGCGACCCAGGTCTATACCAGCGCCGACGCGGCGGACGCGGGCGGCGGCGCCGCCGCCGAGACCTACGACCGCTTTCAGGCGAGCGGCGGCCGGCTGGCGAGCGCCTTCGTGCGCGCCACGAAGCCGGCGCGCTGACACGGGTATCGTCCGGGTGCGCCGGCTGACTGGCCGGCGCACCGCGCGCACAGGAGAACCACGATGCTCAACCCGATCGATCTGGAACGGCTTGGCGCACTGCGACGTGAGGAAACCGAGCGCCGGATGGCGCGGCAGCAGTTGCTCGCACAACTGCCGCCCACCACGCCCGCCTGGGAGCGCGCCACTCGCGCCCGGCTGGCCCGCGTGCTGCTGACCCTGGCGACGGCGCTTGCCCCAGGCGCGGTCCTGGCCCGCCCCGCAGGCAATGTCGCCCCCTGCACCTGTTAGGATTAGGATGCGGTCCTCACCCCTGCCCCCCTCTCCCGTTGCACGGGAGAGGGGATGCGCGACCCACTGCGTGGGTACCCCGGCGAGCGGGGGTGAGGGCTGCCGCACCCGGCAACGCTGTCAACCGAAACAGGAGGTAATCGCGACATGTTCGATACCCAGGCTGAACTGCTCGACACCTATCGCGCCACGCCAACCATCTTGCGGGCGCTGCTGCGCGGCGTGAGTGACGAGCAGGCGCGGGCGCGGGCCGGCGCGAACGACTGGAGCATCATCGAGATCGTCGCCCACCTGGCCGACGCTGAGGTCACCGCCACCGAGCGCGTCACGCTGATGACGCGGGAGGACCGGCCGCGCCTGGCGGCTTACGACCAGGAGGAGCGCGCCCGCGCGCGAAACTACATCGGCCTCGACCTCGCCGCGACGCTGGAACGCTTCGCGCACCTCCGCGCCGAGCAGATTGCCCTGCTGAGCACATTCGATACGGCAGCCTGGCAGCGCGCCGGCGTCCATGACGAAGCGGGCGCGATTACGGTAGAGGCGCTCACCGCGCACATGGCCGCGCACGACGCCATTCACCTGGCGCAGATCGCCCGGCTGCTGCCGGCCTGAGTTACCGGCGACCAGAATACACAGTTCATCCATGCGTCGCCGGACGCGCGGCGCGTGCTATCATACGCGCGAGAGTGCCACAGCGAGATAGCGGTGGGCCGGAGACGCGGCCATGGACGAGTCATTCGGAAGCCGGCTGCGGCGTCTGCGCGAGGCAGCCGCGTTGACCCAGGAGGAACTGGCCGAGCGGGCCGGGCTGACCGCCAAGGCGATCGGCGCGCTGGAACGCGGCGAGCGCCGCCGCCCGCATCCGCCGACCATCCGGGCGCTGGCCGCCGCGCTTGGCCTGTCGGCGGCCGATCAGGCCGCCCTCGCCAGGGCGGGAGCCACATCTGAGGCGGCCCCCAGCGCGCCCGCCGGCCCGGCCAGCGTCTTGCCGGTCCCGCTGACGCCGCTGCTGGGGCGTGACGCTGATCTCATGGCGGTGCGCGCGCTGCTGTGCGAGGCCCGCCTGGTAACGCTAACGGGGCCAGGCGGCGTGGGCAAGAGCCGGCTCGCGCTCGCGGTCGCGGCGGCGGAAGCGGCCCGCTCTGCCGATGGCGTCGCCCTCGTGCTCCTCGCGCCGCTCACCGACCCTGCGTACGTCGTCCCGGCCATCGCCCAAGCGCTGGGCGTGCGGGAGACGGCGGGGAGTGTGCGCGATGACACACCGCTGCTGCACAGCGTGCAGACCGCGCTGCGGGACAAGGAATTGCTCCTGTTGCTGGACAACTGCGAACACCTGCTCGCGGCGATGGCGCAAGTGGCTGAATTGCTCGCCGCCTGCCCGGCGTTGACGGTGCTCGCCACCAGCCGAGCGTCACTGGGTCTCACCGGCGAGCGCGAGTATCCCGTGCCATCGCTCGCCCTCCCCGCCGCCGAGACAACCCTGGCGGCGGCAGATTTGGGTCACTATGCGGCCTCCGCCCTCTTTGTGTCACGCGCCGGGGCCGTTGCGCCCGGCTTCGCGCCCGCCGACGACGAGGCGCTGGCGATTGCGACAATCTGCCGCCGGCTGGATGGCCTGCCGCTGGCGATCGAACTGGCCGCCGCGCGGGTGCGCCTGCTCCCGCCACCGGCCCTCCTGGCGCGGCTTGAACACCGGCTGGCCCTGCTGACGGGCGGGCCGCGTGACGCGCCGGCGCGTCAGCAGACCCTCCGCCAGACGCTCGACTGGAGCCACGCCCTGCTCGACCCGGCGGAGCAAGTCCTTTTTGCCCGGCTGGCGGTCTTCGCTGGCGGCTGGACGCTGGAAGCGGCCGAAGCCGTCTGCGCCGCCGGGGACGGTCAGGCGCTCGATGTGCTGACGGCGCTGGAATCGCTGGTGAGCAAGAGCCTGGTCCGGCGGGCGACCGGCGCTGACGGCGAGCCGCGCCTCGACATGCTCGAGACGATTCGCGAGTATGCTACAGAACGCCTGGACGCCAGTGGCGAGGCGGCAACATGCCGCCGGCAGCACGCCAGGTACTTCCTCACCCTGGCCGAGGCGGCGGCCGGCGTGGGTCGCGGACCGGACTTGAAGCCCTGGCTGGACCGGCTGGACCGCGAACACGATAACCTGCGGGCGGCGCTCGGCTGGGCGCTAGCCCACAACGAGGCCGAGCTGGCGCTGCGCTTCGTGGCCGCGCTGCGCGAATTCTGGAGTACGCGCGGGCACCACAGTGAAGGACAACGCTGGACAGCGGCGGCCCTGGCAGCGGGGGCCGCTGCATCTCCGGCCCTGCGGGCGCCCGCCCTGCTGACCGCCGGCCGGTTAGCCGCCGTGCAGCGAGATTTTGCCGCTGCCACGACGGCTGCCGCGGCGAGCGGTGCGCTGTACACCGCGCTGGGGGACCGGCGGGGAGAAGCGGAGGTCGCGCTGTTGCAGGGCTTTAACGCCGCCAACCAGGGAGATCCGGTGGCGACGCGGGCCTACAACGAAGCGGCGCTCGCCCTCTGGCAAAGTCTTGGCGACCAGCGCGGTCAGGCGATTGCTCATCGCGAGCTCGGGTGGGCGGCGCTCATGGCGGGCGATTCACTGGCGGCGCGGGAACATCTGACGGCGGCGCTGATGCTTCAGCAGGCCCTCGGGTGGCCCGCCGAGATCGCCGACACCCGTAATCACCTCGGGGTCGCCGCCGCGCTGGCGGGGGACTACCCGGCCGCCCGCGTGCACCTGAGCCAGGCGCTGGCCTTCTGGCAGGCGCTGGATGACCGCCCTCGGCTCGCCTCGGTGCTCAATAACCTCGGCCTCGTCGAGGCGTGGGCGGGGGACTTCACCGCCGCCCGCGCGCTGCTTAGTGAAGTTCTGGCGATCCGGCGGGCGCTGGGAGGCCAGCTCGGCATCGCCAGGGCGGAGGCCAACCTGGCCATGGTGGCGCGCCTGGAAGGCGCCGGCGCGGAGGCGTGGACCTTGCTCGCAGGCGCATTGCCGCAGATGCTGGTGCTGGGCGATGACGGGTTGCCCGACGCTGCCGAGGATCTGGCCGGACTATTGGCAACGCGCGGCCTAGCAGCCCAGGCCGCACGGCTCTACGGGGCGACCGTCGCCTGGCGCACGGCGACGGCAGCAGCGCCGCGCCTGCCCCAGAACGAAATACAATATCAGCGTGACCTGGCCGCCGCCCGCGCGCAGTGCGATGCGGCAACCTGGGACGCAGCGTGGGCGGCGGGAAGCGCCCTGGCGCTGGAGGACGCCATCACCGAGGCGCTCGCCATCGGCGCGCCTGCGTGAGCCGGGGTGCCCTCACCCCGGCTCGCTTCGCTCGCCACCCCTCGCCCGCAGGGCGGGTGAGGGGGAAGACGACGGAGTCAAGTCCGGATTCTTCTGTAAATCCCCCACCCAGGACAATCTCTCAAGACGACGGCGGACTCTTTTTCATGCCGCCGGTAACGGCTGCCGCTCGCTGGCCAGCCGTTCGAGGAGCGCCACCACATGCTTCGGCCCCGGCATCGCCACCACCTCGTCGCGCACCCGCGCGGCATTTTCGCGGTAGCGGCGGTCCTCCAGCACCTCCCGCACCGCCGCGCGCACCGCTGGGGGCGTCACCGTCGCGGCGTCGAGCACCCGCGCCATGCCCAGCGCCGCGCAGCGCTCCGCGTTGAAGGCCTGCTCCGCCATGAGCGGCAGCAGCACCAGCGGCACCCCGTGCTCGCACGCCGTGCGCACCGAGTTCAGCCCGGCCACATTGACCATCAGGGCACAATGCGGCAGCAGCAGGCTTTCTGGGATATAGCGCTCGACGCGGACGTTGGCGGGCTGCGGGCCGAACTGCGCCGGATCCTGATCGCGACCCACCGTGACAATCAGGTTCAGCGGTTCGTCGCCAAGCGCGGCGATGACGGTGGCGAAGAGATCGACGCGATAATTGAAGACCGTGCCGAGGGTCATGAAGACGGTTGGGCGCGGCGGCAGCAAGTCGAGCCAGCCCGGCAGGCCCTCGTCGCCGGTGCGGTCGAAGGCGAGCGGGCGCACGAAGTGCGCCGTCGGCGGCAGCGGGAGCGCCGGGTCGTGGAAGGAGCGCGGCACCGGCAGGAGCAGCAGGTAGCGGAAGGGCATCGCTAGGTCGGGGTCGGGCGGCAGCTCCGCCGCCGCGCGCAGGGCGTCGAGCCGCGCCCGCAGCAACTCGCGCGGCAGGGCACCGAGCATGGCAAGGTTGCCGTTCTGGACGACCGCGTGGGGGAGGCCCAGGGCCTCGGCGGCGACGCAACCCGCGAACTCGGCGTTCTCGCGCACGATCACATCCGGCCGCCAGCGTGCGCAGACCGCGCGCACGTCGGCCAGCCGCTCGGCCACGGCGGGGCCGACGTAGATACGCTCCCACACGCGCCAGATCCGCACCGCAGGCACTTCGTCGCCCGGCTCGGCGGATCGGTCGGCCTCCGGCGCGTAGGGCCTACCGACGGGGAAGGCCGGGAAGCCAAGCGGCGCGATCCGGGGGACGATGTTGGGACCGGTCGCGAAGGCCACGTCATAGCCGGCCGACCGCAGCGCCTGGGCGATCGGCACCTGAATGTGGAAGTGGGCCGGGGTCGCCGCAGCGGTGAACAGGACGCGCATGGCAACCTCTTCGTGCTCTTGTCGGCCTGGGGTTCCGCACCGGGGATGTGGCCCAGATGGTAGCAGCCCGGGGCAGCGTCTGCAACGATCGTGTGGGGCAGTCATCGGGATGTCATCTCGCGCGCGGTTACTCCGCGCCCGCCGCGAGTTTCGCCGGGTAAAGTTCAGATTCTTCTGGAGATTCCTCCACAGCGATACGCCGATCACCAGGGCCGCAGCCGCCCCGATTCAGGCGGTGGGTATCGGTCGTTGCTCTCGCGCCAGCTGTTCAAGGAGCGCCACCGCATGCTCCGGCCCCGGCAACGCGGCCATCTCGTCGCGCACCCGTGCCGCGTTAGCCCGATAGGTCGGGTCGGCCAGGACCGCCCGCACGGCGTCGCGAATCGCGTCGGGCGTCCGCTCGCCCGGGCCCACGACGCGTCCGACGCGCAGGGCGGCGCATCGTGCGGCGTTGTGGGGCTGGTCCGCCCCGAGCGGCAACAGCACCAGCGGGAGCCCGGCGCTCAGGGCCGCCAGCACCGTGTTCCAGCCGCCATGGCAGACGACCAGATCGCAGCGGGGGAAGAGGAGGCTCTGCGGAATGTACCGCTCGACGTAGACGTTGGGCGGCTGCGGGCCGAACTGAGCAGGGTCCTGGTTGCGCCCGGTGGTGACGATCAGCGTGAGCGGCTCCTCCCGCAGCCCCGCGAGGATGGCGGCGAAGAGGTCGGTGGCGCGGTTGAACCCCAGGCCGAGCGTCGCGTAGACCACCGGCCAGGCCGGCAAGTCAGCGACCCAGGTGGGCAACAGCTCGCTGCCGGAGCGGTCGAAGACAATGGTGCGCAGCGCATGGGCGGTCGGTGGCCGGGGCACGGCCGGGTCCTGGTAGCTGGGCGGCACGAAGGCGAGGTGCAGGTAACGGTGGAGCATGGCGAGGCCGGGGTCGGGCGCCAGGCCGAGGTCGGCCCGCAGGCGGCGCAGGGTCGTGCCCGCGAACTGGGCGACCAGCGGCGCGGGGAGGAAGCTCCCTACCTCCACCGAGGCGTGGGGCAGACCCAGGTGTTCGGCCACGAGGCACCCACCGAACTCGATCGCGTCGCGCACGAGAAGGTCCGGCCGCCAGTCGTGGCAGATGGCCAGCAGGTCGGGCAGGATGCGCTCGGGCAGGGTTCCCCCGAAGGTGGTGGCCATGACCCATCCCTCCTGCTGCTCCTCGGGGAGCGCCATGAGCCGCGGCATGAGCGACGGCATCAGCTCGGCCATGCTAGTCCCGGCCGGGAAGAAGCGGTAGCCAGTGGTCTCCATGGCCGGGCGGTTGTCCTCGGAGCACGCGAAGGCGACCTCGTGGCCCGCCGCCTCAAGGGCTGCCGCGACCGGCGCCAGGGGATGGAAGTGGAGCGTGGTGATGAGGATGCGCATGGGGATCTCCTCGTGCGTCGGGTCGGCTCAGGGGCAGCCTGCGGCGGTTCCCGCGCGCGGTTGCTCCTCGCCAAACCCGGCGGCCAGACAGACACAACCGACGACGGCGCCATAGTGTGCCCTCCCTCTCCCGCTGCGCGGGAGAAGGGGCTGGGGTGAGGACCGCTACCCACGAGGTACAGCGGCGACGGGGCCGGGCGTGATGGGCGACAGCTCGGCCGGACAGGGATTGTACTCCTCTCCGGGGTTGTAGGGTGTGGGGCCGAAGAGCGGCATGGGCGGCAGGGAACCGATGATGCCGGCCGGGCCGCACTCCTCTCGCGCGACCAGCACCGTGTTTCCTGTGACCAGGGGACTGGCCCCCACGGCAGCGACGCCGGGGACGAGCATGAGACTGCCGGCAAGAGCGAGGCTGGCGAGTGGGTGGGCGAGAGTGCGGAGAAGGTGAGTCATGGTGCGCTCCTTTCTGTGCTGGTGTGCATTTCTCTGCTATGCAGTCTGCGCCCA
>DASUBC010000096.1:0-23852 GCA_035763465.1 Thermomicrobiales bacterium | reverse complement strand
GGGTTCGCGGCGCTGAACCGTGTCCTGCCGGCGAATATCCGCATGGGCGAACCGGCTGAGCTGGCGAATGTCGCCGTCTTCCTGGCGTCGGACGAGGCCAGTTTCGTCAACGGCACGGTCATTACCGCCGATGGCGGCTGGTTGGCCTACTAGCCGTCTGCACAGACCGCACGACCCTACCAGGGGCTGGCGCGACCGCGCCAGCCTCTTTACATGCTCGTTGTCTTCCGCACAACCGGGTGGCACGACTTGGTGCTCCATCTCACAAATAGTGGTGGGATGGGGGCGTTTGGGTAGCGTGTTGGTAGGGCGAGTTCCGTCTGCTGTGGCCTCGACGCCGCCCGGCAGGAGGAGCAAGCCGTCCCTTGGCAAAATATGGGTGGTGGGAATCGGCCTATGCCTCTTGGAGTCGGCCGAGGAAGCGCTCGATGGCAAGGCGAAGCTGCACCCCATCGGCGCTCTCCGGGTCGGGGTACGCGTGGCCACTCTCCGCCAATACCACGAACTCCGACTGGGCGATACCGGTGTGGACTAACGCGCTATGGGCGATGGGAATGGCGTCATCCAGCCGACCCGCCACCACGAGCGTCGGGAGCACGATTTCATGCAGCCGGTCCCACACCTCGAAGGTGAAGGCTTCCTCCATCGAGGCCCAGACCCGTTCGTTCTCGCCAGTGACCGCCAGGGGCTGCCCTGCATAGAAGAATACCCAGACACCCTCCCGCAGTCGCAGCCAGGCCGCGTCCCTGAAGCGCGGCTCCACCGACGCGAGGATCGCCTGGCGGCGTTCGCGCAAGGGGTCGGCGGCGAGCCGCGCCATCTCGTCGCGGTATTGGGGGTTGTGCGGGCTGAGGCGCGAGGTGGTATCCGCGCCGACTCGCGGCCCGCTCGGCCCCGCTGACATGATAATCAACCCGCTCAGTGCCTGGGGCAACGCCAGGGCATAGGCTTGCGCAAGCACACCACCGCCGGAGCTACCCCAGAACACCCAGCGCGCAACGCCGAGCTGCTGCCGGACCGCTTCCAGATCATCGAGGTGCTGTCGCAAGGTAAAGTCGCTCGGCCCATTTCTCGCCGAAGAATTCCCCACCCCGCGCGGGTTGACGCTGACCAGGCCCCGGATGGACCCGTCCCAGGGCCACGGAAACTGGCCGTCGGGCATTGGCTCAGGGAGGGTTCCGACGAAGGTATGACTCTGACACACGGCCGGAGACTCGGTCCCAGTGAGGAAGACCTCGATGGTAGCCCCCTCAACCTCGATCATTCGCCGCTCTACCCGTGCTGCCATGCTGCCCTCCAGGGGGTAAGGCGTTCCCAGTGGCGATGTAGCGCATTCTAGCAGGGTACTCCCAGGTGCTCCATTTCATGGTTGCCAGTGGGGCTGCTCGAACCGATCGCGCCGGGAAGCGCGACAGGGCACCGGCGCAGCAGCAACCCAACCCTACCACTGATTGTGAACTGGGGCACTTAGTCCCGCCGCCGGCCGCCCATCCCCATGACCAGCATGACGTAGTAGAGCAACTGGAGCGCCGCCGCCGCGAAGCCGGCGACATAGGTAAGCGCGGCGGCGTTCAACATGCTGTGGACGCCCTGGTACTCGTCGCGCGTGACGATGCCCGACTCCATCAGCAGTTGCCGCGCCCGCGCGCTGGCGTTGTACTCGACCGGCAGCGTCACCAGCGCGAAGAGCGTCGCGAGGCCGAAGAGAATGACGCCAACCCAGGCCAGGCCGGTGATCTGCGTCCACAGCCCACCGATGACCAGCCAGGGACCGATGGACGAGCCGATGTTGACCGCCGGCACCAATCCCGAACGCAGCATCATCGGCGCGTAGCCGACGTGCTGCTGCACGGCGTGGCCGGCCTCGTGCGCCGCGACGCCGATCGCCGCAATTGAACGCCCGTTGTAGATCGGCGCGGAGAGGCGCAGGACGCGGGTACGTGGGTCGAAGTGATCGGTCAGTTCGCCCGGAATCTGCTCGATCCGCACATCATAGACGCCTGCATAGCGCATCACCGCGTCGGCGGCCTGCGCGCCACTCAGTCCCCGGCCGTCGGGAATCTCGCGATACTTGGCGTAGGCGCTCCGCAGGCGCAGCTGCGCGAAGCCCATCAACAGGATACCGGGGATCATCACGAAGAGGAAATAACGCGGGTCGAAGAACATGGCTGGTACGCTCCTGTATGTTGCTGGCGTTGCCACCATTTAGACTGTTACGACGGGCCGCTGGTTGAGATTCACCGCCGCGCTTCACGGCCCGCACTCTATCTACGCAGGGGACGTGCCGGTGGTTGCAGGTAAGGGCGTGAGTCGTGAAGGCGTGAGTTGCTTGGTATTGTCACTACGTCAGCAGTCAGGCGCGGTGCTGTCCCAACCTTTCTCACGCCCTCACGACTCACGCCCGCACGACTCGTAGCCGTGGCGCGGCCCTTCGCGTTATGATACGTGCAGGACTGCGGCACTGGGAGGAACGATGACGACGGCAACGGACCAGGCGGATACGACAGCGGAACTCGCGCTGGTGGAGGAGGCGATGCGCCGCGCGATCGCGCGTTGCGAGCCGCCGGACGCTGGCGCTGACTTGCGCGCGTTCTTCGGCATGATGCGCTATCACCTCGGCTGGGCCGACGTAACCTTCGCGCCGGCGCTGGCCGCTGGCGGGAAGCGCCTCCGGCCGCTGCTCTTGCTGCGCTGCGCCGAAGCCTGCGGTGGCGCTGTCGCCGGCGCCGCGCCAGCCGCCGCCGCAGTCGAGTTGCTACACAACTTCACGCTGGTTCACGACGATATTCAGGACGAAAGTAGCCACCGCCGGCATCGCGAGACCATCTGGCATCGCTGGGGCGCCAGCACGGCGATCAATGTCGGCGATGCGCTCTACGCGATCGCGCATGAGGCGCTCTACGCGCTGGCCGAACCACTAGGGTCCGTGCCGGCCGAGCGCGTGCTGACCATCGCGCGGGAGTTCGACCAGACCGCGCTCCGCATTGTCGAGGGGCAGCACCGCGATCTCAGCCATGAAGGCCAGTGGGGTGGTGGCGAAGCGCGTTACCTGGGCATGATTGCCGGCAAGACCGCCGCGATCATCGCGTTCGCCGCACGGGCCGGCGCGTTGCTGGCCGGCGCGCCGGCGGCCGTGGTCGAGACGCTCGGGGAGTTTGGCCTGGCGCTCGGACTGGCGTTCCAGATTCGCGATGACATCCTCGGCATTTGGGGCGCGCCGGAGGTCACCGGCAAGCCCGCCGCCGACGACCTTCGCCGGCGCAAGCAATCGCTGCCGCTCGTGGCGTTTGACGAACAGGCCGCGCCGGCCGCGCGTGACGAAGTGCGCCGGCTCTATAGCGCGGCGCGACTTGACGAAGCCGGCGTGGCGCGCACGCTGACGCTCCTGAACGGGGCCGGTATGGAGCGCTACTGCCAGTCCTACGTCACCCGGTATCACGACGAGGCTCGCGCGGCGCTGGACCGCTTGGCGCCACACCTGACGCGCACCGACCAGTTGCGCGCGATTCTTGACACGCTCGAAACGCGCGCCAGTTGACGAAAAGGAGGGTTGCGGCATGGTTGAGGACACGAGCGCGGTGTACGGCATCGCCGAGTTCATCGCTGACGCGAAGACGATCGTGCCGGCCGACGGCGCTGATCCTGGCCCGGCGGGCCGGGAGGCGCTCGGCGCGCATCTACGTCGCCTGGCCCGCAATCCGGACATCCTGGAGCGCACGGGCCTGACGCGCCAGCCGCGCCAGGGTACGCACGGCATGGACATTCGGGGCGGTGAGATTCACAAGGAGCCAGATGGCACGCTGGCGCTGATGCTGGCGCGCTTCCCGCATGAGACCGAAACGCCCGTCCACAACCATCATTCGTGGGGTGTGGTCGCCGTTGTGGCCGGCCAGGATCGCTACCTCGCCTGGCGGCGGCGCGACGATGGCGCGCGCGCCGGTCACGCCGAGGTCGAGCTGGAGTATGAGCGCATTCTGGAACCGGGCGACGTCGTGCATTTCGCCGATACGCCAGGTGACATCCACAGCCAGCAAGGTTGGGGCGGCGCGCCGGTCTGGGAACTGGTCTTCTTCGGCCACGACCCGAACGTCAAGCCACGCCTCTACTTCGACCCCGAGCGGCAGACGGTGACGGCTGCGGACGCCATTCGATAGTAGGGAGTTGGGAGTTGCTCAGGGATGGGGCTACGGCCTCGCTGTCAAGTCGTTACTACTCCCTACTCTCTACCCTCTACTCGAGACTATGATTCGCACGACTGCGCGCCTGCTTCTCCGCGAGTTCCGGGCTGATGATTGGCCGGCGATGCTGGCCTATCAGGCCGATCCGCGCTATCTGCGGTACTATGCCTGGACCGAGCGCAATGAGGCCGATGTCCGGGCTTTCGTGCAGAGATTCCTCGACCAGCAGGCGGAGCAGCCGCGCTGGCGCTGGCAACTGGCGATCACGCTGGCGGCCACTGGCGAGTTGCTGGGCAATTGCGGCCTGCGGCTGGACGCGCCCGGCGCTCGCACCGGCAACATTGGCTATGAACTCGCGCCGCCCGCCTGGGGACAGGGCTACGCCACCGAAGCCGCGCGCGAAATGACCCGATTCGGCTTCTTGGAACTTGGCCTGCATCGTATCTGGGCGCAGTGTGTGGCCGAAAACGTCGCGTCAGCGCGGGTGCTGGAGAAGGTCGGGCTGCGGCGCGAGGGCCACCTGCGGGAGGCCGACTGGTTCAAAGGCCACTGGTGGGATGGATTGATCTACGGCCTGCTCGAAGACGAGTGGCGGGCGAATACGGCTGCCGCGCGTACGTAAAGCCCGGCGGCGCCAGTGCGCGCCG
Organism: Thermomicrobiales bacterium; assembly: GCA_035763465.1. Lineage (GTDB taxonomy): Bacteria > Chloroflexota > Chloroflexia > Thermomicrobiales > CADCWN01 > DASUBC01. The sequence continues at coordinate 19,027 of DASUBC010000096.1, read as the reverse complement.
CCGGGCCTGTGCGCTGGACAATCGGCGCGCTGGCCGTTACTGGCGGCCCTTGCGCTGTGACTTGTCCTCGATCTCGATCACCTGATGCCCGTTGTAGGTGCCGCAGTGCGGGCAGACCTCGTGCGTCACCTTCATCTCGCGGCAACGCGGGCAGATCATCAGCGGGCGCACTTTTACACCATGCGCTGCCCGCCGGATGCCCTGCGCCGCTCGTGATACTCGTTGCTTGGGTACCGCTCCCATTGCGTCCGCCTCCCCTTTCGCCCGGCTACGCGGCCGGTATCGCTACGCTGTTGCTATCATGCACTACCGCGACCGGCGCGCGGCGCATCGTCCGCGCTGGTCGTTTCTCGCGCGCTACCACGCAGTAATTGTCCCAGTACGGCGAGGCGCGCGTCACCATCGCCCGCGCCCGCGTCCGCCGCTTCCGGCAGGCCCGGACAGTCTTCGCGGCAGTGGGGCGCCATCGGCAACGCCAGTACGATCGCCTGGCGCAAGGACTCGCGCAAATCCAGCACATGCGCGTCGCTGATGGCGAAGAAGTCCTCTTCGTTCTCACCTTCCGCCGCCGTCGCCAGTGGATTGCCACTCGCCAGATCGATCGTTGGGCGATACTCGTCTGCGAAGGTTGCCTGCACGCGCGTGTCGAAGTCTTCCAGGCAGCGCATGCACTGTACGGTTACCGTTCCGGCGACCTCGCCATCAGCCAGCAGACCCGCCGGGATGTGCGTCAGTTTCACGTCTGCGGTCACTGCTCGCGCAACCAGCTCGTCATCCAACGGCAGCGCAGCAAGCGCAATGGTCAGCCAGCGCGCCGCGCCAATCCCTTCGCGCAACACCTGGGCGACGTGCACGGTCGTGTCGTATTGCTCGACCGGCGCCGCCGCTGTCTTCCCTGTCATCGTTCCAGTATCCCCGGCGCGACGCTGCTGCCGCGCCATGTGCATCGTGATTTGCCCATGTGCCGCCACCTCTCAGTTATGCGAGGCGGACAAACGGCCCAGCGAACTGGGCCGTCGGCACGGAGATACCAGTATAGCGGGAACGACCGGAAAAACGCAAACGCGTGCGGCGCTTGGCGTACCCCGCCTGCCGGTTGCTGCGCTCGGCTATAGGCGTTCGCCCGGCGCCGTGTCGTTGCTGTCCGCTGCGGCGATAGGTGACGCCTGCCTCTGTCGCGCGTGCTGCACGACTGCGCTGAGGACGAGCCACGCGTAGCCGGCGAGCAAGCAGAGCACGGGCGCGAGTAGCGCCGCGCGCCACCGGAAGAGCGGCACGGTTTCTTCGAACCGCAATTGCCAGGGCACGCCATATTGGTAGGCATAGAGCGCAGCCGGCAGCGCCGCGAAGAGCGCGAGCAGTTCGACGGCGGCGCCGGCGCGGACGGTGGCGCGGATGCCGCCGCGTCGCCCACGCATGACATAGCCCACCCAGGCGGCGGCGCTGCCGGCCAAAAGCGCCGGCACGACGCGCGGTACGGCCAGCGCTGGTGTTGTCGCGCCGAGCGCCAGGCGTGCTAGCGCGCTCAGCGCGTACCAGGTGGCGGCGCCAAGCACGCCACCAAGAATCGCGGCGGCTAGCGCGCCCCAGCGCCGTTGCGCTACCGCGTAGCCAAGCGCATAGAGCGCGGCGACAATGCCGAGGGCGACCAGCGGCCAGGACGCCCGGCGCGGCGTGGGGAGCGGCGCGGGCGCGGTCGCCAGGGCGCCGATCGCGCGATTCGCTTCGTCCAGGCTGCTCGACGCCAGTTGATAGGCATAGGCATATTGCCCATCCTGCACCAGCGTCTCGATGGTGGGGAAACGCAGCATGGCCGATTTCAACAGTGGCGGATAGGGTTGACCAAATGGCACCACCCGCGCCGCCAGCTGGGCGCGCTGGCGTGCCAGCGCCATGGTGGCCTCGGCTTTATCGCGCTCGCTGACCGCCAGCACCGGCCAGACAATGTTGCCGCGTGCCTCGGCGGGCAACTGGGTGCCGAGCAAGACCGCGCAGGTTGGCGCGACATCGTTGAGCGCCAACGTGCGGTCGTGCATGGTCCGCACACCCGCGCCGCCGAGCAGCAGGTGCAGCGGCCCGCCGCTCGGTCCGCCACCACCGACGAGGAGGATTGTGTCGCGCACGCCGAGCGCACTGCCGAAGGCCGCGAGCTCCGGCGCCAGGTCACCGGCGGGCGTTCGCACGGTGTCATCGCGAAAACTGACGTCTTTCAGATACAAAATGGTGAGGTCCGGGCTGTTACCGCGCGTCCGGAGCACATCGCTGCCTTCGTTCAGCACTGTCTCAACTTTCGGCGCCGGGCCTTCCGCCGCCTCCTGACCAAAGGTCTTGCGCCACTCGGGCGGGCCGTACAGCGCGACGGCCCGGTTCTGGGTGGTCAGGCTTTGCACGAGCGTGTCGGGCGGCGCAGCCGACGGGGCGGTTGGGCCGGTGTCACCGCCGCTTGGCGGAAGATTCCCGGCGAGTAAGAGGAACGCCGCTTCATCAAAGGAGGCGAATTCCGGCCGGGCAACGGTCAACGTTGTGTCCGCGCCGCCCACACCGCCCCCCAGGCTGGTCTCGAACGCGGCCAGGCCGTGGTCGTCCAGACCCGGCAACAGCATGATGATCAGCCGTTCCGTGAGTGGCGGACCGGCGACGAACCGCACCGGCACGGGCACCTCCGGCGTGCTGGGCACCCGGGGCTGCTGTACGCGGGCGGTCAACGCCAGACCCACTAGCCCGAGCAGCGCGATCACCAGCGCCGGTATGGTCAAGAACCAGCGCCAGCGCGCCCAGCCCGGTGGTGGATCACTGCGGGCAGCGCTTCCTGGCGTGGCATGGAGCATGGCCATTGTGCGAACTCCGGCGGAACGAGATGATAGATGTCAGATGATAGTGGTTACGGGCTTGTCACTAGGCAATTCGCTCGTATCGGCGCAGCGCCATCACTAGTATCTACCATCTATTATCTATCATCTCGTCCCTCACCCCGTGCCGAAGGTGAGTTTATGCCGGTGCATCAAAATGCTTTGGAGGATGCCCTGCGTCGCCAGCAAGGTGACGATCGGTGTGCCGCCCGCGCTGATGAACGGCAGGGGGATACCGACCGGCGGCAGCAGGTTGACATTCATGCCGATGTTGATGAAGGACTGGAAGAACAACACCGACACCGCGCCCATCGCCAGTAGCTGGCCGAAATCGTCGCGGGCTAGTTGCGCCACGCGCAGGTAGCGCCAGATCAGCAGCAGGTAGAGCGTGAAGAGCGCCATCGCGCCCAGAAACCCGAAATTGCCCATCGCGTGCGCGAACGCATAGTCGGACGTGCTGACGGCCAGTTTCTGCGTATCGGTGAACTGGGCGAGGTCGGCGAACCGGTGCCCGAACAGCCCGGCCTGGCCGATGGTGATCTTCGCCTGCACGATGTTGTAACCGCCGGCCTCGTAGTGGTCTTCGGGATGGCGGAAGACCAGCAGGCGATCGCGCTGGTACGCGTGCAGCAAGAAGTTCCAGGCAAACCAGGCGATCGGCACTGAGGCAAGCGCGCAGCCAAGCAGGTAAATCAGGCGCGTGCGGGCGATGATGATCATACCGGCCCAGATCGCCAGGAAGATCAGCGCGGTGCCGAGGTCCGGCTCCTTGTAGATGAGCACGGCGGGCACGATGGCGAGCGCCAGCGTCGCCGCGAAGGAGAGCGGCCCCTTCATATGCGGCCCACGAAAGGCGATGAAGGTAGCCAGCGCGATGATCGTCGCCAGTTTTGCCGCCTCCGACGGCTGGAACGAGGTGATTTTCAGGTCGAACCAGCGCTGCGCGCCGTAGATGATCTCGCCAACCTTCAAGACCAGCGCCAGCAGCAGCAGGCCCGCCGCGTAGAACGGCACGCTCAGCATCCGCAGGTAGCGGTAATCGAATGCGGCGAAGGCGACCATAACGCCCAGGCCGATGAGGGTAAAGAGGGCTTGTTTGAAGATCGCGCCGTGGAAACTCAGGTCGCGGTCATCGGCGCTGTAAATCGTCAGCAGCCCGAAGCCGATCAGCAGCAGGGTCGTGACCAGCATCGCCGGGTCGGCGTTGCGCCAGGTGCTCCGCTGGGACGATTCGATCATGGCCATAATCGCGGTGGGCGCTGAACCCGGACGCCAGCGGCGCCTGGCTCACGGCAAGCCCTTGCTCCTCCTTGTCTCGCACGAGCGGTTACGCGTTCCCAAGTATAGTCAGGTGAGTAGGGCGGCGCAAAGCCACTCTCACGACTCGCTCATCTCGTTACGGGGACGCCGGTCGCCGCGTCGAGGGGCAGGGCGGCGTTGCGCGGACTCGCCGCAAAGTCGAACATATTGGCGAGTGTGCCGGCGCGGGCGTCGAACGACTGATCGCCGATCCGCCCGGCCTCCCAGTTGTCCTCGATGAAGCGGAGAATTGACGTCTGATCGGTCAGCGTATGGTCAACGAAATTGGCCTTCGCGTATGGGGAGATGACGAGGAGCGGCTGGCGCGGGCCGTAGCCGCAGCGGTCGAGGTACGCGCCGGGCGCGGGCGGGGTGTCGCCACACCGTCCCGGGCCGTTGAGCGCGTCATATTGTGCGTCATTCGAGGAAGTGACGATCGGCGGCAGCTGGTGATCGTACCACCCGTCCGAGTCATCCCAGGCGATGACGATCGCCATCTCCCGCCATTCCGGGGACTGCATGAGCTGGTTGATAGTTTCGACGAGGAAGCGCTGCTCGTCCAGCGGGTCCGATGTTTGCGGGTGCCCTTGCTGATAGCCTGCCGCCTTGAGGAAGCTGACGGCCGGGAGGTGATGCGCCGCGAGAGCCTGCCAGAAGTCGGTGAGGTCATACTGATGGTTGGCCTGGTCGGTCTGCCCGATCTGCGCCGGACTACTCGGCGGCAAGTGCTGTGGGTTTGCGGTGGAGCGATAGTACTGGAATGGCTCCACGACCGCCCCATAGTCGGGGATCGGCTGGCCTGCGATGTTGGGATGCGCGCTCGCGCAGACTGGTGTGCCATCGGCCTGGCGGCGCGTCGGTGTGAAGCCGCCCGAAAACCAGCCCCAGGTGACGGCTTTCGTGTTGAGGAGATCGCCGATGTTCCGGCCGGTGAACGCAACGCGCGGACGCGTGCTGCCGGTGGCGCAGTCGTCGAACGCGGGATCGAGATTGCCGATCAGGGTGCCGTTCGCGGCGTAGCCGGGCACATCGGCCGGCGCCGGCTGTCCACCCGCGCCGCTTGCGGTGAAGCCATGCGTATTCCCGCTGACGAGGTTGATGTGGCCGGGGGTGGAGGGACCGAAGGTTGTGTCGTAGGAGTTATCGCTCATCGCGAAGTGCTGCGCGTAATTCCACAACGCCGTCACGGTGTTGCCGTCGTAGTAATCCATCACGTTGTAATCGGGCGAGTCGGACAGCGGCTTGCCGGTGCATTGCGCGGTACGTTGCGCGCGTCCGGTCGTCTCCACGAATTTGTCCATCTTCCCACCGTCGAACGCGACCTGCTCCGCTTTGTAGCTGTGGTCGTTATCACAGGTGATCGCCTCGTCGCGGCCCAGGCGGTGCGGGTTGGCGATGTTTGGATTGTGCGTGAGGAGGTCAGGTGTCAGCCCATTGACAGCGGGTGTTCCCGGCAGGGCGGTGAAGGCCGGTTCCCCGGAGGGATTCGCGGCGTGCGGATAGGCGCCGAAATAGTGGTCGAAGGTCACGTTCTCCTGGTAGATGACGACGAGGTAGTGGATCGGGGTGGTTGTCGCGGTGGTCGTGGTCGCGGCGGTGGCAGCGTTGTCTGGGCGCGTCGCGGTTGGTGTAGAGGACGCCCCCCAGCCGCAAGCAGCAAGGAGCAGGACGAGCGCGCAAGTGGCGCACGCGCGCGAGCGGCGCATGGTGGTCTTCCTTTCGGTCCAGCGGTCTATCGCGTGGGCCAGCGGCGCACAGAGTGCGCGCCGACCACGGCTCATTATCTGCCGCGTGAACCAGTGAGAGCAAGGCATCGGGAGTTATTCACTGTTTGGGGCCTGGCGGGATGTGGCCCCGGATTGAAATCCGGGTCTGGACGCACTGGCGTGCGGCGAAGTGTGCGCCGCGCACTGGCTGCCGAAAGGGCTGATACCATTCCCAACGCCGACAGGCCACAATCTGCGGAGCAGATTTTGTTCACGTATCGCGTGCTCAGGCCCGGATTTCAATCCGGGGCCACCCCCCGCCAGGCCCAAGACTGAACTCATGCATCATCGCCGCCTCTTTCATTTCCCCGTCATCTGTGCTATCTCAGAAGAAGAGCGGCTGCGACGCCGCACGCAGACAAGTGCGCCCCTTGCGGGGGCGTGGGGAAGGGACCAGGGAGGGACACCGATGGCAGTTGCGGCCCCGGAGCGGGTAACGATTGACGATCTGATTGTTGTAGATGCTGATATTCATGTCAGCGACACGCCGGGCGCGCTCGCGCCGTACTGCGCGCAGCCCTGGCGGAAGTCGCTGGAGGCGCTCGCCAATAGCCCCCAGCGTTATCTCGATATTCCGGGCTACGCGCCGAGCATGAAACTCGACCCGCCCATTCCGGGCGGCCACGCGGGGCGCTCGGTGCCGACGGCGGCGGAGATGCGCGCGGGACTCGACCCACTCGGCATTGACCTCGGCGTGCTGTTCCCCGACAACTTCCTCCTCTTCGCGCCGATTCCGCATATCGAGTACGCCACCGAGTTGTCGCACGCCTACAACCGCTGGCTGCTGGAAGAATGGCTGCGCGAGGACAACGGTCTCTATGGCGCGCTGCTCGCCTGCCCGCAGAACCCCACCGACTCGGCGCAAGAGATCGCGCGCTATGCGAAGGAGGACCGCATCGCCGGCATCTTCCTGCCGACTGCCGGCGTCAATCCGCTGTGGGGCCACCGGCACTACGACCCCATTCTGGCGGCGGCCCAGGAGGCCGACCTGCCGGTGCTGCTGCACAGCGTCACCATCGTCTCGCCGGCCTTCCCCTGCCAGCTCGACCAGTTCGAGAACCACTTCGCGCGCCAGATTCTGTCGCACTCCTTCGCGATGATGGCGAATCTGGTGAGTTTGATGCACACCGGCGTGCTGGCGCGCTATCCCAAACTGAAGGTTGCCTTCACCGAGGCCGGCGTCGCCTGGGTGCCTTACATGATGTGGCGCATGGACAAGTACCACCAGGAATATCGCCGGATGGTGCCGTTCCTCGAAAAGAAGCCGAGCGAGTACATGCGCGAGCAGATGTGGTTCGCGACTCAGCCGGTCGAGGAGCCGGACAACCCGCACGATCTCGTCGAGACCATCCGCCATTACGGCGGCGAGAACCGCACCGTCTACGCTTCCGACTGGCCGCACCACGATTTCGACCACCCCCGCGCCATCTTGAAACTGCCGATGCCAGCGGACCTGAAGCGGAAGATTATGGGCGAGAACGCGCTGGAACTCTTCAGCCGCATTCCGCGCCCGGAGCGTAAGCGAGTCGGGCAGTCGGGCAGTGGGTTTGGGTCAGCACGGTGCTGGGCTACCTGCGCGGTGGCGTCGAGGGCAGCCGCCGAATGAATTCGGCGCTAGGGGCTGCGGCCACAAAGTCCTCTCATGGGGACTGGGTTCAGGTTAACCCTGGCGGCAGTCGCCAGCCCCGGTATCACGGTGAACCCAATCCGCGCAGGCGGACGTCGTGGCGGGGTACCCACGCAGTGGGTCGCGCCATGTGGCCCCGGATCTTAATTCGGGGCGCCCTCAGCAGCACATCGCCCGCAGCCAGGCATGGTGCCGACCCGAACCTACTGCCCGACTGCCCGTCTGCCCGACTTTATGAGGAGCACGCGCAATGGCAGAACATATCGTCGGCCCGGTGGCCGAGTTTCCGGTCGGCACGCACCGGGTCGTGAAAGTCCGCAACCTGGAAATCGGCGTCTTCAATGTCCACGGCCAGTTCTACGCGCTACCGAACGTCTGCACGCACCAGTTCGGCCCGCTCTGCGCCGGCACGGTCAACGGCACGACCGCCTGCAACGCGGCCACCGGCTGGCGCTTCGAGTGGGTACGCGACGGCGAGATTGTGACCTGTCCCTGGCACGGCATGGAGTTCGACATTCTGACTGGCCGCAGCCTGGCCAACCACCGGGTGCGCCTCCGCACCTTCCCGGTCACGGTCGAGGATGGGCTGGTGAAGGTGGTGCTGTGAGGGGACGGCCTCGCCCCCCGTCCCCTCGCCCGTGCTAGGGCAACGAAAAACGTAGCGATTGACTGGTGGGGTCTGCGGGATGCGACTGGCCCAGTGAGCGTTCGTGAGGGGTGCCGGTCATGGTCAGCCCATTGCTGGCGACCAAACTGTACGTCCCCCGGCGGCGTGATGTCGTGCCGCGACCGCGCCTGCGCGAGCGCCTGGACCGCGGGGCTGCGGCAGCCCTGACACTCGTCTCGGCGCCGGCCGGCTTCGGGAAGACGACGCTGCTGGCCGAGTGGCTGGCCGCCACGCCAGACCGTACATGGGCTGCGGCGTGGCTCTCGCTCGACCCGCACGACAACCAGCCCGCGTCCTTCTGGACGTACCTGATTGCCGCGCTCCAGACCGCCGTACCCGGCATCGGCGCTGGGGCGCTCACGCTGCTCCAGGCACCCCAGCCGCCGCCACTCGACACGGTCCTGGTCACCCTGGTCAACGAACTCAGCGCGGTCACGCACGACGTCGTGCTGGTGCTCGACGACTATCACGCCATTGACGCGCGCGACGTGCAGGAGGGGATGGCGTTCCTACTCGAACATCTCCCCCAGCGGATACATCTGATGATCGCCAGCCGCGCCGATCCGGCGCTGCCGCTGGCCCGCTTGCGTGCCCGCGGCGAACTCGTCGAGATCCGCATCGCCGACCTGCGGTTCACGCCTGACGAGGCGGCGGCGTTCCTCACAGCGGTGATGGGGTTGGACCTCACGGCGGCTGATGTTGCCGCACTGGAAACGCGGACCGAAGGATGGATCGCCGCGCTCCAACTGGCGGCGCTCTCGTTACGGGGGCGGGACGACGCGGCCGGCTTCATCGCTGGTTTCGCGGGAGACGACCGCTATATCGTGGATTACCTGGTCGAGGAGGTGCTGCGGCGTCAGCCCGACCCGGTCCGCGCCTTTCTGCTGCACACGGCCATCCTGGACCGGTTGAGCGGGCCGCTCTGCGATGTCGTCACCGGCCAGGCTGGTGGACAGGCCACGCTGGAGGCGCTGGAGCGCGCGAACCTCTTCCTGGTTCCGCTCGATGGCCGCCGCCGGTGGTATCGCTACCACCACCTCTTTGCGGACGTCCTCCGCGCGCACCTGCTGGACGAGCAACCCGACCACGTCCCCGACCTGCACCGGCGGGCCAGCGACTGGTATGAGCAGCACGACCTGCCGGACGAGGCGATCCGCCACGCGCTGGCCGCCGGGGATTTCGCACGCGCGGCGGACCTCGTTGAGCGGGTGGGGTTGGTCATGTTCCAGGGGCGACAGCAGGCCACGGTGCTCGGCTGGCTCAGGGCCCTGCCCGACGAACTGCTCCGCTATAGGCCTGTGCTCAGCGTGTGGTATGCCCACGCCTTACTGGCTGGCGGCGTGCTCGCGGGCGTCGAGGACCGTCTGCGGGACGCCGAACGGTGGCTCAACACGTCAGCGACCGGGCGGGAGGGAGCGCAACCGTCGGCGGCGATGGTCGTCGTGGACGAGGCGGAATTGCACCGCCTGCCGGGGAGAGTCGCAGTCGCCCGCGCCGGGCAGGCCCTGGCCCGGGGCGATCTGGCCGCCACGGTGCAGCATGCCCAACAGGTGCTTGCGCTCGCGCCCGAGGACGACCAGCTCTCCCGCGGCGGGGCGGCAGGGTTCCTTGGCCTCGCCGCCTGGGCGAGCGGCGATCTGGAGACGGCGCACCGGACCTTCGCAGCGGGTCTGGCGCAGCTGCAGCGGGCCGGGAACATCACGGACGTCGTCGGGGGAACCCTCGCCCTGGCCGATATCCGCAGCGCGCAAGGGCGGCTCCGCGCGGCGCGGCGCACCTATGAGGGAGCCTTGCAACTGGCGGCGGAGCAGGGCACGCCAGCCCTGCGGGGGACCGCAGACATGCATGTGGGCCTGGCCGAGCTCTACTGCGAATGGGGTGACCTGGACGCTGCCGTGCGGCGTCTGCGGCAAGCCGAGGAGCAAGGCGAGCACACCGGGTTCCCGCAGCACCCGTATCGCCGGCGCGTCGCAGCGGCCCGCCTGCGGGCGGCGCAGGGCGATCTGGGCGGCGCGCTCGCCCTGCTCGACGAGGCGGAGCGCCGGTATGTAGGCGACTTCTACCCCGAGGTGCGCCCTATCGCCGCACTGAAGGCCCGGATATGGCTGGCGCAGGGCAGGCTGGCCGACGCCGTGACCTGGGCGCACGAGCGGGACCTGTCCCCTGACGACGACCTTAGCTACCTGCGCGAGCTCGAGCACCTCACCCTGGCCCGGGTGCTCTTGGCCCGGTATACGAGCGACCGTGCAGACCGCTCCTTACGTGACGCCAGGAGACTCTTAGCGCGGCTCCTGCACGCGGCGGAAGTGGGAGAACGGGCGGGGAGTGTCCTCGCCATCCTGGTGCTCCAGGCGCTCGTCCATCAGGCGCAGGGCGACCTTCCGGCGGCGCTGGCGCCGCTGGCGCGCGCGCTGGCACTGGCCGAACCGGAGGGCTACGTCCGCATCTTTGTGGATGAAGGGTCGCCCATGACGACCCTGCTCGAAGCGGCGGCGAAGCATGGCGCCGCCCGGTCCTATGTCCGCCGGCTCCTGGCTGCCGGCGGTGTGGCCGCGGACAGCCCGCCCACCAGCCAGAACCTGATCGAGCCATTGAGCGACCGTGAACTCGCTGTGCTGCGGCTGCTCGGCACCGACCTGGATGGTCCGGCCATCGCTCGCGAATTGCTGGTATCGCTGAACACGATGCGGACCCACACCAAGAACATTTACGGCAAACTCGGAGTGAACAACCGCCGGGCGGCAGTCCGCCGGGCTGAGGAACTCCAGTTGCTGTCGCGCACCCGCAACCACTAACCCCACGCTCGTCGCCACCAGCACAACCGCCCAGCCGCAAAATCACCACCGCAATCACCACATGTGGTGATGCCGCCTCACCATGTCCGCCATTATCGTCTGATCAGACCGATGGACGTTCGCATGAGTAGCGGAGGTTCACCCAGATGAGCGACGAGCGAAGGGGGCGTCATGGGCACAGCGCACGCAGCGGCCGATACACCCGGATGGTACGAGATCCGCCTCAAGGGCTATCTGGATGCCCGCTGGGCGGCCTGGTTTGACGGGATGACCCTCACGCACGAGGACGACGGCACCACCCGCATCCGTGGCCCGGTCACCGACCAGGCCGCACTGCATGGTCTGCTCCAGCGCGTGCGCGACCTCGGCCTGCCGCTGCTCGCGGTCAGGCAGGTCGAGCCTGAGCAGGCGAGCAGGCCGGATGGCGACGCGAACACTGATCGCAATGCGCCGTGACGGCTGGTCATGGCGCGGCACACACCACGCTGAAGGAGAGAAGCAGATGAAGCCAACCACCACGAATCTCATCCGTTGGACTGGCCTGGCCGCCCTGGTGGCAGGCATTATCTTCGCGGCCATCCAGCCGATTCACCCGCCCGACGTCGTGGCGTCGGTCACCACCAGCGCCTGGGCCGTCATCACCCCTCTGAAGTGGGCCATGTGCCTCCTCTTCCTCCTCGGCATCGCCGGGCTCTACGCCCGGCAGGTGGAGGAGTCGGGGTGGCTCGGCCTGGCCGGCGCGCTCCTGCTGGGCCTCTCCTGGGGGCTGCAGACGGGCTTCGTCTTCGCCGAAGCCTTCGTCGCGCCGCCGCTAGCGGCCGTGTCGCCGGGGTTCGTTGATGCCATCGTCGGGATCTCCTACGGGCATACCGGCGGGTTCGCCCTCGGCGCGCTCCCGGCGCTCTATAGCGTCATGGGTGTCCTGTACATGCTCGGCGGCCTGGTGTTCGGCCTCGCCACGTTCCGCGCCGGCGTCCTGCCGCGCTGGCCGGCCGGCCTGCTCGCCGTCGTGTCGGCGGTGACCCCGGCGGCGGCACTGCTCCCGCACCACCTCCAGCGGCTCGTGGGGATGCCGGTAGGGCTGGCGCTGGCCTGGCTGGGCTTCGCGCTCTGGGTTGAGCGGCGAGCGCACGCTGTGGACCACGCTCCCGGCGGCCTCCAGGTCAGCCGGACCGGCGCCGACTAGGTTCGCCGACTACGGCCTGGCGAGGGCAAGCGGCCACCTGGCCGCTTGCCCCAGGCGCCATCCTGGCGCTGGCGCCCCCGCGCTGGCCCTGCCTCAGCCGCACACGCGGCGCTCCCCACCGCGCGCCGCGCCACAACGCCAAGGAGTTGCACATGAACGCCCATACCCACGACGGTGGCCGCGCCTCTGCCCGGCAGCCACACGAAGCGTTTGAGAATCCGGCATCGCGGCAACCCAGGTCACCCAGGCGAGCACATGCGGCAACGTGGGTGGCGCCCGCCGCGCTGCTCCTCCTTGGCGCCCTGCCGGTGGCCGCCGGCATCGCCCGCCTCGTCCAGCTGGCTGGCGGCGGGCCAATCACGCCGGCCAACGCGCGCTTCTTCGCGTCGCCCCTGCCGGTGGTGCTGCACATCGTGGGCGCCGCCGTGTACGCCCTGCTGGGGGCGTTCCAGTTCGCGGCCGGCTTCCGGCGGCGCCGTCCCGGCTGGCACCGCGCGGCCGGGCGGCTGGTGGTCCCCTGCGGGCTGGTGGTCGGGCTGTCGGCGCTCTGGATGACTCTCTTCTATCCCCACCCGGATGGCGTCGGCGCGCTGCTGACCGCCTTGCGGCTGCTGTTCGGGTCGGGCATGGTCGTCTCCATTATCCTCGCGGTGGCCGCGATCCGGCGGCGGGACGTGGCCGCGCACCGCGCGTGGATGCTGCGCGGCTACGCGATCGGGCTTGGCGCGGCCACGCAGATGCTCACCCTCATGGTCGGCGAACTGATCATCGGCCCGCCGGGCGAACTGAGCCGGGCGCTGCTGATGGGCGCGGGGTGGGTGATCAACCTCGCCGTGGCCGAACGGGCCATCCGCAGGCGGCCGATCGCTCCAGCCCGCGCGACCTCCGCCGTGATGCTCGCGCGGCGGTAGCCTGCCTGAACCCGTCGCCGCGGGAACGGCCAGCGCCGTGGCCGCGCGAGCGCCCTCAGCGGCAGTCCACGGGCGGCCAGTCCCCCATTAAACCTGGTGGGCGGAGGACCACCCACCAGGCATCCATTACTCCCTACTCGCTACTTCGCCACCCCCCACCGGGGGGTTTTTGTGTATTTTGTGTATTTTGTGCAAGGGTCGCCGCCGGGTCAGGCGCGCGGCGATGTGCCGCTGGCGAGGGCGGGGTTGACCTCGTAGACCTCGCTGGGGCGACCGGGCTGGGCGCCGTCTGGCGGGGCGAAGCGCCGCAGGTAGCCGTGCTCAACGAGCAGCGCCAGCGGCGTGTCCAGCGCCCGGGGCGAGGAGAACCGGCTCCGGCTGACCTGATAGAGCGAGCGACGACTGACCCGCGCCAGGCTCCCCTGGCGCGCGACCAGCCGTTCCACCGCGCGGAGCAGGTAGCCCGCGCCCTCCAGCCGGTCGTCCTGACCCATCGCGTCATGGGCGGCCAGCGCGTGGGAAATGGCCCAGCGCGCCAGCGTAACGGCGCGCGCGATGGTCGGCTCTGAGATGGGCCGCGCCAGGCCCGCCGCGCCGTCGTGGACCAGGTGGAGCAGCGCGGCCACCCGCACGGTCGTGCCGGCCAGTTTCATACCCCAATCGGCGATGGGGCCAAGCGGTTCGAACTCGCCCAGCATCCCCTCGATTTCCGCTGTCCAGGCGATGAGGTGTGCCGCTGCGTCCGGGGCGAGGGTCAGCGCGTGGGGCGCGGGCGCACGGGCGTCCACCGGCGGGCGCAGCCCCAGCAGCGCGGTGATGCGGGCGGCGTAGGCGTCGCGCACGGCGGCGGGCACGGGTGGCGGGTCGGCCTGGCGCTGGCCCACGAACGAGGCCGGCAGGGCGTACCAGAAGCGGGCCAGCAGGCCCCGGCCCCGGAAGCCCGGCTGGTGCGCCAGGCCGCGCAGCACGTCCGGCTGCACCGTGAGCGCCAGGGTCAGCGTGGCCTGGCGGATGATGTCGGTCTGCGCGCCCCGGGTGCGGCGATAATCCTCCCCGCTATAGCCGCAGAGGAAGAGGTCGAGGTTGGGGATGCCGTTGCTGTAACGCCCGGCAAGCGTCTCGAAGAGGCCGCCTTCGGGGGCGAGCACCGCCAGCGCGCCGCCTTGCGTCAGCAGCGCCTGGGCCAGCGCCTCCGGCGTAGTGTCGGCCACGCTCAGTAAGGGCGGCGCGGGGGTCTGGTGGCGGGCGACGGCGCGGGCGGCGTTCTCACGCGCCGCCACCAGCACGTCCCGCTCGGTGGTGGCGGCCCGCGCGGCGGCCTGCTCGGCCTGGGCCAGCGTCACTTCCAGTTGCCGGCGTTCGCTCGCGGCCAGGGCGATGGTCTCCCGCGCCGCTAGCGCCTGGTCGTGCTCCCAGGTGGTCAGGGGCGTGGTCAATTCGCGGTAGACGGCGCTCTTCCGGTTGCCGCTGGGCAGGGCGACCAGCGCCCAGAAGGCCAGCGGCTCGACCCAGCCCTCGCGCGCCTGCACCACCGCCGTCTTGCCCACCGCCGCCGCGACGCTCGCCAGCGCCAGCAGCCCGGCCAGGTCGGGTGGCGTCTGCGTGGCAGTGGAGACCGCCGTGACCATCTCGGCGAGCACGGGCGGCAGCGCACCTACCGGGAAGGGCGGCAGGCTGGTCTGCGCCGTGAGCGGCAGCGGCGCCGGCCAGGCCACCGGCGGGGGCGGTGGGGGAAGTTTGCCGCCGCTTAAGAAGGCGGCCAGAGCACGCTCCTCCGCCCGCTCGCGCTCCTGGGTGCGGGTGAGATGCCCCTGAACAGCGGCGAGGAACGCTACCACCGCGCTCATCCGCACTTCTGCCCAGGCGCACAGCCGCTGGCGGTCGGCCGCCTGGGAGATGACGAAGCGCTCTGGTGGTAACACCAGGTCGGCGGAGCGATAGCGGAGGGTCAGGACCAGGTCGTTCCCCTCGCGAACCGCCTCGCAGACGGTCGCCTGGCCCGGTCCCAGCGGCACGGTGAACTCTTCCAGTAGCATCACACACCCTCCTGGCGCCGGGCCAGCGCCGCGCGGCAGATTAGTCTCACAGACTCGCGCATGGCTCCCTCCAGACCGTGCTGCCGCGCGACCAGAGGGACGCCGCGCGCCAGCCAACCACCACCGGTGTTCACTACCCTCTACTTAATCGGACCCTCAAAACGAGAGATTTAGTGCCACTCTATCGTGGTCCGTGGTAAAACGGCCCTCACCCCCTGGCCCCCTCGCCCGTATCACGGGAGGGGGGGAACTCGCTATGAGCTGATCGGCAGTTCCCCCTCGCCTGCAAGGCGGCGGGGTACCCACGCAGTGGGTCGCGGGCCAGGGGGTGAGGGCCGGACCCCTGCACAAAATACACAAAATACACAAAAACCCCTGCCAGGGGGGTATGCCCGTGCCCGCCGCTGTGCGAGAATGGCCGCGCGCGGGAGCGCGTGAACGACTGGCGTGCGACAGGAGTGCTGATGACCGACACCTTCCACGACGTGCGCGCGGCCATCCTGGCCGCGACGCCCCAGGCCGAGACCTTCCCGTATGGCGCGGGCGAGGCGCTGACGCCGGAGCGGCTGGCGGCGTTGCGAGCCGCGCCGCACCTACAAGACGTCCTGGCCGAGATGCGCGCGGAGGCACACCGCGCGCAAACTGAGCCGATTCCCACGCTGCCCTTCAGCGCGTTTTACCGCTTCGAGGCTGAAGGCACCCGCCGCGAATACGAAGCGCCCTACTTCGCGCGGCGCGGCCGGCTGCTGGGCCTGGTTCTGACGGCGGTCGTTGACGAGACCGACGAGCCGCTGCCCGCGCTGGCCGACCTGCTCTGGGCCATCTGCGACGAATACACCTGGGCGGTGCCCGCAACGATACCGGTCGGGGTGGCCGCGAACGTGGCGAGCCACCGCGAGCCGTGGGAGGTTGTGGACCTCTTCGCGGCGGAGACGGCGCACGCGCTGGCCGAGACGCTGTACCTGCTCGGCGGCCGGCTCAATCCCTGGCTCCATTACCGCGTGCGCGCGGAGATTGAGCGCCGCGTCTTCCGGCCGCTCTTTCACGACCCGGTCCACTTCGGCTGGGAGAGCGTGACGAACAACTGGGCGGCTGTCTGCGCCGGCTCGGTGGGGATGGCAGCGCTGCTGCTCGAACGCGACCGCGAGCGCCTGGCGGGGATGACGGACCGCGTGCTGCGCGCCATGGGGTCGTTCCTCAGCGGCTTCGGCGCGGACGGCGGCTGCGCCGAGGGCATCGGCTACTGGATCTACGGCTTTGGCTACTTCACCTACTTCGCCGAAATGCTCCGCGCCTACACCGGCGGCGCGCTCGACCTGCTGCACGGCGACAAAGTGCGCCAGATCGCCGGCTTCCCCGCCGCCGCCGACCTCTCCGACAATCGCTACGTCCCCTTCTCGGATAGTTTCGCCGACCGCCTGGGCCGGACGGCCGTGCCGACCGGCCTGCTCTGCCGCCTCGCCGCGCGCACCGGCCAGCCCACGCCGCGGATGACGCAGGTTCCGTCGTTCCACTTCGACGCCTGCTACCGCTGGGGCCACGTCACGCGGAATCTGCTCTGGAGCGACCCGGCGCGCTTCAATCAGCCGCTGCCGGATCAGACCACCTACTTCCCCGACCTCGCCTGGACGGTCGCGCGCCGCCTGCTCGGCGCGCGGGACGCGGCGGAGTCGCTGTCGTTCGCCGCGAAGGGCGGGCACAACGGCGAATCACACAACCACAACGACCTGGGGCATTTCGTCCTGCATATCGGTGGTGAGAGCCTGCTGGCCGACCTCGGCGCGGGCGTCTACACGCGCCAGTACTTCCGCGAAGAACGGTATCGCCACCTCCACCCCTCGTCGGAGGGCCATTCCGTGCCGGTCATCGCGGGACACGGGCAGGCGCCGGGTCGCGAGCACGCGGCGCGGGTGCTGGCGCACCAGGAAGGCGCGGACGGCGCGACGCTGGCGCTCGACCTGACGCCGGCCTACGCTGTGCCCAGCCTGCAACGCTGCCACCGCATCTTCACCTGGACCGTAGACACGGCGGCGCGCACGGCGCGGCTCGACCTGGCTGACGAGTTTGCCTTTGCCAGTCCACCAGCATCGCTCGCCGAAGTCTTCATCAGCCTGCGCCCACCGGCCATTGCGGATGGCCTGATCACCTGGCAGGGCGACCATGGCGCGGTGACGCTCCACTACGGGGCCGGCGAGTGGCGTCCCTGCGTGGACGCGATACCTACGCACGACCACGCCAGCCGGCCCCAGACGGTCTACCGGCTCTCGCTGGAGCGGCACACACCGGGCACAACGGAAACCGCGCGCTTTACCTTCACCTGCGAACTGCAACCGGCCGGCGAGCGACAACAGGAAGGAGCGGCAGTCTCGTGAAACTGTGCTTCCATACCGGCGGCCTCGATTACCTCCCCTTCGCCACCGTCGTGGCCGAACTGGCGGCGGCGGGCTACGACGGCGTCGGTCCGGCGGTCGGGCCGGGCCAGCACATTGACCCCGCCCACTACGACGCGGGCGCGATTCGCGACCTGGTGGCCCAGCACGGCCTGGAAATCCCGATTCTCAACCCGTGGGGCACGCCGGGGCTGGCGCCGTTCGTCAAGCGCGGCGACGGCATCGCCTTCTACCAGCAGTGCATTGACCTGGCCGCCGACCTCGGCGTGCCGCTGGTGAAGTTTCTGAGCGGCGCGACCGGCAGCGACAGCGAGGGCTGGCGCATCCTCATCCCGGCCTTGCGGCGGCTCTGCCCCTACGCCGAAGAAAAGGGCGTCTCCTTGGTCATGCACCACCACGAGGACCAGATTCTCGACACGCCGGAGAAACTCCTCCTGATGGAAATGTGGGTGCAGTCGCCCGCGCTGAAATGCCTGGTGGACATCTGCAACATGCACCTGCTGAACTGGGACGTCCCCTACGCCATCAAGAAACTCGGCGACCGCATCGTGCATGTGCGCTTCAAGGGCATCATCGGGCGCTACCCGCATTCGCACTTCGTCGTGCCCGGCAGCCCCGGTGACGAAACCGACCTCGCGCCGGCCATCCACGCGCTGCAAGCCATCGGCTACGACCGCTACGTAGACCCCGTGACTTTCCCCTGGATGCCGCGCGACCATGCGACGGCGATGTACGCGAACGTTGCGCGGCGGCTTGACGCGCTGGGCGCGCGGCCCTACCGCGCGGGAGCGGCGCGATGAGCGCCAGCAGCCGCCCGCGCCTGGTCGTAGACAGCCACCTGCACGTCTGGTCCACCGACACGGACCGCTACCCGATTGTGCCGGGGAGCCGCTACGCGCCGAACATTCCCGGCGACGCGGCCTACCTGCGCGAACTGATGGCCGCGAACGGCGTGGACCGCGCGGTGATCGTGCAGCCGTCGTGCTACGGCGAAGACCACCGCTGCGTGCGCGACGCCCTGCGCGACCATCCGGGCGTCTTCGCCGCCGCCTGCCTGGTGGACCCACTCGCGCCCGACGCGCCGGACCGGCTGGCGGCGCGGCACGCCGAAGGCTTTCGCGGCCTGCGGCTCAATCCGTCCACCGGCGACGGCGCCTGGCTCGACGACCCGCGCACCGCGCCGCTCTGGGACCGCGCGGCCGAACTCGGCACCATCGTCTCGTTCCTGATTCTACCGCACCAGTTACCGCGCGCCGCCGCGATGATCGCCCGCTATCCGCAGGTCCCGGTCATCATTGACCATCTCGGCCGCCCACGCGCCGGCACGGGCGAGCCAGCGGAGGTCTACGCCGACACCCTTGCGCTGGCGCGCTACCCGAACGTGTATCTGAAAATCTCCGGCCTGCCCGTTTCATCGCAACAGGACTACCCCTACCGCGATGTCTGGCCCTTCGTGCAACTCGCGCTGGCGCAGTTCGGCGCGCAACGCTGCATGTGGGCG
>DASUBC010000095.1:0-8350 GCA_035763465.1 Thermomicrobiales bacterium | reverse complement strand
ACCACCCCGAGAACGCCGACCCACGGTATCAGGTGCTGCTGGGCCGGTTGGGGGCCGAGGTGCTGGCGGCGAACCTCGACGAAGTCGGGAATTGGCCCGTGGTTCCGGCGCCCTAACGAGTGTCTGCCGGCCAACGAATTCAGTTGTGAGCAGTGGGTCAGGGCGATCGCCTTGACCCACTGCTTTTGATTGTTTGCAATTGGAGATTTGGCGGTGGTGCGGCGAAATTGCCAATCTGAAAGCAGACTGGTGGCAACGCGCGAGCCTTGACAGAACAGCACATTACACCGTATAATAGAACATAAGTTCTAGCGAGGCGCTGGGACGAGGAGAGAGGAAATGACGATGACGAATCGCGAAATCGCGCACGTTTTGTTCAATATCGCCACGTTGTTGGAGCTGGCGGACGGTAATCCGTACCGCATTCAGGCGTATCGCCGCGCCGCGCGCGGGATGCTGCGGCTGCGCGAGGAGGCGCAGGACATCGTCGCCGCCGGGCTGGAACTGCCGATTCCGGGCCTGGGCAAGCGGCTGCGCGTCAAGATCGGCCAGCTCATCGAGGGCGGCCGGATGGCCTTCTACGAAGAACTGGTGGCCGAACAGCATCCCGCTATTCAGCAACTCATGCGGGTGCCAGGGATTGGGCCAAAGACGGCGCTGCGGCTCTTTACCGAGCTGCACCTGACGTCACCCGAGTCGGTGCTCTTCGCCGCGCGGCGCGGGCGCATTCATGAGTTATGGGGCTTCGGCGAGCGGCGGGAGCGGGCGCTGGCCGAGGCGGCGGCGCAGGTCGTGACTGGCGGTCAGCCGCCGCTGTCGCCGCCACCGGGTCCGGGCCAGCTGGCTCTGCCGGCGATCGCGCAGGCCGCCTGATCGTGGCGGCTCGGAACGCGCCAGCGGCGCTTGAGGACCAGCCGGAGACAATTGAGCGGGGCGAGCCGGACGATCTCTTTGCCGCCCTTGACGACGCCCTGGACGAGGAGCCGGAGGCGGCGCTGCGGGACGCCGATACAATTGCGGAGTATGCGCTGCCGGCCACTCTGCGGCCCGAGCTGACGCTGGCGCCGCGCGTCTACCAGAGCGAGGCGCTGGCGTCCTGGCTGCGCCAGGAGGGGCGCGGCGTCGTGGTGCTGCCGACCGGCGCCGGCAAGACCGTGGTCGCGCTGCTGGCGATCGCCCGGCTGGCGGTGCGGACGATCGTTGTGGTGCCGACCATCGAATTGCTGACGCAGTGGCGCGCGGCGATCGCGGACCGGCTGGGCTTGCCGGAGGACGCGGTCGGCGTTGTCGGCGGCGGCAAGCGCACGATACGCGACATCACCGTAATTACCTTCGATTCGGCCGCGATGCGGCACCGGCGGCTGGACGGCTTCGGTCTCCTGATCGTGGACGAGGCGCACCACCTGCCGGCCGATCACTACCGCGCGATTGTCGAGAAGGTCAAGGCGCCGTACCGGCTGGGGCTGTCGGCGACGCCGGAGCGCCTGGACGGACGGCATCGCGACCTTGACCGCTTGCTCGGTCCGGTTGTCTACCACAAGTTGCCGGCCGACCTGCTGCGCGACCGGCATATTGCCGACTATGTCGAGAAGCGCATCTTCGTGGACCTGTTGCCTGAAGAGCAGGGGCGCTACGACCTCTTGATGGCGCAATTCCGCTGGTATCTGGCGCGGAATAAGATACCCCCCGGCCCGGCGTTTTTTGGCGAACTGGTACGGCGTTCGGGCTTCGATCCGGCCGCGCGGTCCGCGCTCCAGGCGCATCACCAGGCGCGAATGATCGCGCTCAACGCCGAAGCGAAGATCGCGGAGGTTGCCACGCTGCTGGCGCGCCATCGTGACGACAAGGCGCTGATCTTTTCAGAATACAACGCGATGGTTGACGAAATCAGCCGGCGGCTGCTAATCCCGTCCATTACGTATCGCACCGAGCCGCGCGAACGCCGCGCAATTCTGGCCGGCTTCCGCGAAGGGCGGTACTCGAAGCTGGTCACGGGGCGGGTGTTGAATGAAGGCGTAGACGTGCCGGACGCGAACATCGCCATCGTCGCCAGCGGTTCGTCGGCTACGCGCGAGTACGTGCAGCGGCTGGGGCGCATCCTGCGGCCCAAACCGGGCAAGGCCATCCTGTACGAGCTGGTCACGCGCAAGACGAGTGAGGGCCAGGCGGCCAGGCGGCGCCGGCCGAAGGCGGCCTAGCGGTTATTTGTTTGGCAGTAGGAGCGCAATCAGTAGCAGACTCAGGCCGATCAGAATGGTCAACTCCATGCTCCGTGTGTCCCTCAGCTAGTCGCACAGCGCCGTGCGGCGCCTGACGGTGGCGCCGGGGTAGTAACGCTTGATGCTCGCCGTGGTTGCAGGCAATAGCTCCCGTGCTGTCCCGAGACAAGGAGGTTCCGATGGCCTTTCGGACGGAAGACTTACGCTTCTCGGTAAGGCGGGATCGCGGCCGGGAACGCCGCCGGCTCTACCCACGCCTGCTGCGCGACGATAGCCTGAAGCCGCGCGCCGGCATCGCGCTACGCTACTTCGAAACGAAACTGGGCCTCGCGCGCCGCGAGCTCGATCCCGAAGCGCTCATGCAACTTTTCGGCGAACCGAAGCTGGCGCGCTGCATCGTTAGTTGCCTGGCCCGCGCCTATCGGTATCGCACGCGGTCCTTCGCCGAGTTGCTCGGCGCGGAGCGAGCCAATGCCCTGGCGGCGCGCGGCATCGCCGGACCGCGCGAACTCCGTGCGTTCGCCTATGCGCGCGCGAACGAAGACGGTGGCTTTGTCGAGCCGGCTGAGCGGGCGCGCTTTCTCGACAGTCTGCTGCCGGAACTCGATCTGGTCGAAGCCGAGCAGGCGCTCTGGCTGGACGCGCCCGATCAGGCGATCCTGACGCGGATCGGCCCGGTGCCCGAAGTGGAAGAAGTGCTGGCGCACTACAACCTGCGAACGCTGGAGTCACTCTTCCGCGTGGCGCGCAGCGCGCGGTTCACTGTGCGTGGCGATCGCGCGCTGGTGACGGCCGTCTGCATGCGCCATGACGTGCGCGCCACCTTCGCGGGCGATGGCCGCGCGGTGACGCTCTACGGCCGGCAGGATTCTCTGGGGTCGTGGACGCGGCACGGCGCGCGCGTCGCGCGGGCGGCGCTGACGTTGCTCGGCTGTGGCGCGCTTGGTCCCGGCGAGGCGGAAGTGCTGCTGCGCGACGAAGCATACGACGTCGTGCTTGACGCTGGCCTGCTGGCTGACGCGCTGCCAGCGCAGGGCTGGTCGGCGCCGCCGGCGACCTGGCCGAAACTCGAACCATTTGTGAAGGGCTTGCTGGCCGAACGGCGGGCGGGGCGGCTGGCCGGGTGGCGGCTGATGCGCTGGCCAGCGCCGCTGATCGGCGCGGCGGGCGTGATCTGGCCGGAGTTTGCGATCAGCCGTGGGACGATCACGATTGGCCTGCTGCCGCTGCCGGCCGCGACAGTGCGCGCGGAGGCCGCCGCGCTGGCGGCGCTGGCCTCGCGCATGCCGGTGATCGTGCTGGCGCAAGGGGCGCTGCGCGAGTCGCCGGCCGGGCTGACGGTGCTGCGTCTCAGCGGGCGGGACGCGGCGGCCGGACTGGCAGACTATCTGAAGCGGACCTTCCCGGCAGAGACTGCCGAGACGCTGCCCGCCTGGCTGGCGGCGATCGCCGACGCGGCGCGCTCGGCCGGCTCGCTGGCGGAGTCGGAGGTAGCGCGCCGGCTCGAATGCGCGGAGAGCGATGTCGCGAGCCGGCTGGCGCCACTCGCGGAGGCGACCGACGACCTGACCTACATCGAAGGCTTCGGTCTGTGCGCGCAGGAGTTCCTTGATCGAGCGAACGCGCTCTTCACCGAGGAAGTGGATGGGACTAGTGGTCGCCTCGATCTCGGCGCGCTCGGCCGCCAGTTGCGCGTGCTGGCCGGCCGCAACGAGGGCCTGCACGCCTTGATTGCTCACCTGAGCGGCGCGGTGCGGCTGGCAGCGTGAAGTGGTGCTCCTTTCCTTACACGTCTTGTCTGTAGTCTGCGGTAAAACGAAATATTAGGAAATGAGGAACCAGCAGTGTCCGTACGTTACGTACGGACACTGCTGGTTGGCTGTTGCTTGTCAATGTTTTAGGATAGTTCCATATCGCAATACATGACGGCTTGGTAGCAGTTTCAGTATAAGGCCAATTACTTCACCGCCAAATGGCTTGTGACGACACGGATAATGGATGACCAGACGACTCGTACGGCCACTAAGTGTCGGCGGGTGACGTCCCAAGCGACCAGAGGTTGCGCCACCAGTCAGCATCCGGCATTGCGCTATTCAGCAGGGCGGCGTCCAGTTGTGCAGGATCGAGTGGCAGGCGACGCAGGTCAATGCTGACATGGCCGGGATCCAGTGTCAGCAGAGCATATTCAGCCCAGCAGACCTGCTGGTTGACCGGCAGGCGCGGATCGCCAGGTCCAATACCTGGCAGACCGACACTGCCAGGATTGATCACGCGGGTCGCGCCATGCTGGCGCAGGAGTTGAATATGCGTGTGCCCGCCGGCGATGATCGTCGCGGGATAACCAGCGAGCATTGTGTCAAGGTCCATGTCGGGCGTGGTCGCGGCGATGACGTCGTCATACGAGCGTGGTGAGCCGTGGCAGCAGAGGAGTTGCTGTCCACCCGCGAGGTCTACGGATAGTGTGCGCGGGCAGGCGCGTAAATAGGCCCAGTCGGCCTCGGTCAGGCGCGCCGCGCACCATGACGTGATTGTCGCGAACGGTGTGCTGGCGAGGTGAGCCGGCGTCCCGGAAAGAAGCCAATTGTCGGTGTTACCGAGGAGGCTGGGACAATCGAGGGTGCGGAGCCGGGCGATCACCTCGGCTGGTTGTGGGCCAAGCGCCGCCACATCGCCGAGACAGACCAGCCGGTCGAGCTGGTCGCGCGCAAGGTCGGCCAGCACCGCGTCCAGCGCCACGAGGTTGCCATGAATGTCCGCGATCAGCCCCATCCGCATCGTACTAACCAGAACGCTGGACGGTCGTTCACGATTACTCGCCCGCACTATACACGAGCGCGGCACGGAGGTCTACACACAGAACATGCGGCTGTGGTTGAGTCTCCTGCACGGCACGGGCACCGCCGACGCCGTACAATAGCGCGAGAAATCCCTGTTGTGTGCTCGCGCGACCGGGGAGCGATGTTATGGATGATGTAAGGGTATCGCGATGACTGGTGCTGCTCCTGACCGCAAGCGTGTCTTGCTGCTGCTCTCGCCGTTGACCTATCGGGCGACGGCCTTCCTGGAAGCCGCCGAACGGCTCGACCTGGAAGTCGTCAAAGGGATTGATATGCCCCGGATGCTGGCGGAGTACTGGCATCAGCCGTTCGGGCTTGACTTCAGCCGGCCCGACGAGGCGGTGGCGACCATCGTCACACAAGCCAAAACAACGCCGTTCGACGCGATTCTGTCGGTAGACGACAGCGCGAGTTTGCTGGCGGCGCGGGCGAGCGCAGCGCTCGGTCTGCCGCATAATTCCCCGGCAGCGGCACTGGCAGCGCGCGATAAGAGCGTTATGCGGGAGCAGTTGCGTGCCGGCGGCGCGCCAGTGCCGCATTTCGCGCGCCATTGCCTCAGCGACGATCCGGCACAACTCGCGGCCAGCGTGCCCTATCCCTGCGTCATCAAGCCCGTGCTGCTGTCGGGAAGTCGCGGCGTCATTCGCGCCGATACGCCGGCGGAGTTCGTGGCCGCGTTCCAGCGTCTTCGTGTTCTGCTGCTGGACGACGGCAACGATCCTGACCAGACCACGGTGCTGGTGGAGGAGTACATTCCCGGCGTCGAGGTTGCGCTCGAAGGCTTGATCGCCGACGACGATCTGCACGTCCTGGCGCTCTTCGACAAGCCCGACCCGCTCGACGGACCGTTCTTCGAGGAGACGATCTACGTTACCCCATCGCGGCTGCCGGCACCGACGCAGGCGGCGATCGCGGAGGCGACCCGCGTCGCGGCGCGGGCGCTCGGCCTCCGCACCGGGCCAGTTCATGCCGAACTGCGGGTGAACGAGCGCGGCCCGTGGATTGTCGAGGTCGCGGGGCGCTCCATCGGTGGGCGCTGCTCGACCATTCTTGAGTTCGGCGCGGGCATGTCGCTGGAAGAGTTGATCCTGCGGCACGCCGTCGGGCTGCCGCTGCCATCGCTCGACCGGGGCAGCGACGCGGTCGGCGCGATGATGATCCCGATTCCGGCGGCCGGCATCCTCACCGGCGTCACCGGTGTCGAGGAAGCACGAGCGACGCCGCACGTTACCGGCGTGGAGATCAGCGCGCAGATTGGTGGGCGCATTGTGCCGCTGCCCGAAGGCGCATCGTACCTCGGCTTCATCTTCGCGCATGCCAGCGACCCGGCGACGGCCGAAGCCGCGCTACGTACGGCGCACGCGCGGCTGCATTTCGCTATTCGCCAGGAGATTCCGATTTTGGGGCCAGCGCAGGCAAATCTGCGCGCGGTACGCTAGGCTCTGCCAGCGCTAGCACGCAATGAATATACTCAGAGTCGCTGCGAAATACGCCGTCAAGCGTCGCAGGGACGACAATGACACACGCACGACATATCCCTTGAGCTCATAGTGGCGCTGTGGTAGGTTGGGACGGAGCAGCCTGCTCCGCGAGCGGCTCCGCTCAACAGAACCACGATTCGGTGAGTTTCGGTACCGGGCGCCGCCTGGTGAGCACGCCGCCCCGGCGAGCGGGCAATGAAGGTAACTCGCCAGCGGCTGCGTACGCCAGGGCCGTGATTGCAGCAAACGTTTCGTCGGGGTCGGCGCGCTCGCGTTCGGCCTGGTCGGCGACGGCCGCGACCGCGCGCTGGAGGTCGTCGAGGCGCGGGTCGGGCGATCGCCACCGATACGTGAGATTCGCTTCGTCAAGCGGGCCGAGCCAGTCCGCCGTATCGGGCTGGTCGAGCAGCGCCGAGCCGGGCGGAATCAGCAGGCGGATCGAGTAATGGACCGGGTCAATATTGGGGATCAGATCGCGCTCTTCGACGAAGCGCAGCAGGTCGAGATAATCGTCAAGCGTCGTCCAGGGCGTGAATGGCAGCAGCGACGGGCGCATCGGAATGCCCGCCGCGTCGAGAATGTCGAGCGCGGCGACCACATCGGCGCGTGTGTGGCCCTTGTCAAGATGACGCAGGACGTCGTCGCTAAGTGATTCAACCGCTGAGACGACGAAGGCGCACCCAAGCGCCGCCAGTTCGGGGAAGAGGTCACGGCGTTCAAGGATGTGCTCGATTTTGATCGTGGCGTCGAAGGTCAGGAAGGGCCATTCGGTGTGCATGGCGCGAAGAATCTTCAGGACATGTCCCGGCCCGTTGAAGAAGTCGGGGTCGCCGAAGGTGATATGCCGCGCGCCGGCCGCAACCTGGGCGCGAATGTCGGCCAGCACGACGTCACGCGGCACGACGAAGAACCGCCCGTGGTAGATTGGTGTCAGCGGACAATGCAGGCACTCGTGCAGGCAGCCCCGGCTCGCCTCGACATAGCCAGCCGGCACAATCTCGTCGCCGCGCTGGAGGCCCGCGTACTGGCGCAGCGCCGGCAGGGTCGAGCGGTCCGGCACAGCGAAAGGGAGGCGCGCGAGGTGCGGTCGCGCCGGTGGAGCGCCGGCTGTGCCGGCTTCGAGCTGCTGTACGAGTGCGAGCAGCGGCACTTCGTATTCGCCGCCAAGCAGCGAATCGGCGTAGCGCGGGCGGAGATATTCGGCGTTGAGGAGCGCGTAGAGACCGTACCAGCAGAGGTGCGCCGACGGATTAATGCGGCGCACGCGCATCGCCAGGTCGAGGGCCAGGCGGGTGGCGGTGTGCATTGGCGCTGAAATCGCGACCAGTTTCGCCCGCGCAATGGCGTCGTTGGACAACGCCTCGACAGCCGTGTCCACGGCCACCGGCGCGTAGCCGGCCCGCGCCAGGTAAGCGAGCGGCGACGCCAGCGCCAGCGGCTGGTGGCCGAGCTCGTAGGTGGAGAGCAGCAAGATGTCGCCGCGCGATCGCATCGCGGCTTACTTCTTACGCGCGGGCGGCGCTGCGCCACCCTTCGCGCCCTTGCCGCCGGGCGCTGGGCTGTCGCCGCCGAACCAGTCGGGCATTTGCGCGTTCTCGCCGAAGAAGTATTCCTCCATTTGCTCGCGGAGAAAATCCCGCGCGCCTGACTCAGCGAGGTTCAGACGGTACGAGGCGATCAGCGTCTTGGCGTGGGCCTGCCAGCCGGCGTAGGCTTCCGCCGAGATGCGCTCGTAGATGCGCTGGCCGAGTTCGCCCTGAAACGGCGGTTCGTCCAGCCCCGGCAGTTCCCGGCCCAGTTTCGCACACATCAC
>DASUBC010000094.1:0-8956 GCA_035763465.1 Thermomicrobiales bacterium | reverse complement strand
GTGCTCAATCCGGGCATCAACGACGGCGATCAACTCGATCGCTCGGTCAACGACCTCAAAGACCTCCCTGGCATCCTCTCTATCGCCGCCGTGCCGGTCGGCCTGACGCCGCTCGGCATCACGCGCGACATGAAGAAACTGGACGGGCTGGCGCTGCGCTCTGATCGTGCGATGCCTGGTCTGCCGGCCGACCGCATTCACCGCTACACCGACGCGCAGGTGCGCGACGTGATCCGCCGCGCGGACGCCTGGCAGCGCCGCTTCCGCACCGAGCGCGACGAATCGTTCCTCTACCTGGGCGACGAGTTCTACCTGATGGTCGGTGAGCCGGTGCCGGCCAGCCGCTATTACGACGGCTTCCCGCAACTCGAAGACGGCATCGGCATCACCCGCACCTTCCTCGACGACTGGGCGGGTGTGAAGCGCCGGCGCGGCGCGCGGCGTCCCAACCTGCGCGACCTCACCGCGACGGTTGCCTGCGCGACGCTGATTGCGCCGACGATGGCGCGTGTCGTCGCCGACTTCAACGCCGTCACGGGCGCGGCGCTGCGGGTCAAGACAGTGCCGAACGGCTACTTCGGCCCCGATATTGTCGTCTCCGGCCTGCTGACCGGCCAGGACATCCTCGCCGCGTTCGCCGGCGACCCCGGCGACGACCCCATCCTCCTGCCGCGCGTCATGTTCAGCCGCCTCAACGGACTGACGCTCGACGACATGAGCATCGAGCAACTGGAAGCCGCCCTCGGTCGCCCTCTGCTCGCCGCGCACAAGCTCAGCGAAGTCGCGGACCAGCTCGCCGCCCATGCGGCGCGCGTGGCGGCATAGTGTAAGGTGAGCGCGCCTTTCACCGATCTCGCACTCACCGAAATGAAAGACGGCGTCACCATCCCCATTCGTGCGCTGCCACGCGCCAGGCGCACCGCGCTCGACGGCGTGGTGGACGGCGCGTTGCGCGTGCGGCTGGCCGCGCCGCCGGTCGAGGGAGCGGCGAACAAGGCGCTGCTGCAATACCTGGCCGATGTGCTCGGGATACCGAAGCGCGATTTAGAGATTGTCTCCGGCGAGCACGGGCGCCACAAGCTCGTTCGGGTACGCGGTCTCAGCAGTGACGAGGTGTGTCAGCGATTGGCCACAGCCAGCCAGTAAAATCGCCATACCAAACAGCGGGAGTAATTCCGTCACATCTCCGACAAACTTCCGACACCCCCACCGGCTATAGTGAAACCAGTGAGACGGCTGGGTACTGCGCTGTAGCCGGCCGCAGGACACAAGTGTGGTGGAGGTAAGGACAATGTTTGGGTCAGAAGAGTATCGGCCATACGGGCGGACACGGAATGTCTCGCCAGGCATAATCCTCGTCGGGTTGGGCGTGCTCTTCCTGAGCCTGCACATCCTGGCGCCGACGGGCGCGCTCCCGGCGCTGGTGCTCGGTGGTGTCTTCGCCGCGCTCGGCTTCAGCGGCGCGCGTGGCTTCTTCGTGCCAGGCGGCATCTTGCTCGGGCTGGGCGGCGGCATCGTCGCCGGTGGGATTCTCGGTCATCTGAGCGGCGCGTTCGGCGGCGCGGCGGTCGTCGCGGGACTTGGCGGGGGCTTCATGCTGGTCTACCTGCTCGACCGCCTGCGGCATCCCTATAATCCGGCCTTCGGCTGGGCGCGGCTGCCCGGGTCCATCCTGCTCGGCATCGCCGCGCTGATCGCGGTATTTGGCCTGACAGGGCTTGCCTTCAGCACTATAGGATTCCTGTTCCAGTGGTGGCCGCTGCTCCTGATTATTGGCGGCGTCTGGCTCTACGTGGCGGGACGCCAGCGGCGCTCGCGCGGCTATTACGAGTAGAGAGTCGCGAGTAGGGAGTAGAGAGTTCCTCGCTACAAGCGCCGCGCCAGCAGTCTGGCGCGGCGCCGACCGTAACCACTCCCTACTCTCTACTCCCTACTCGCGACTCGTCCTTGACAGGCGCGCGCGGCGTGGCTATAGTTGCCCCCAGCAGCGCGCCCGCGTTGAGTGGGAGTAGTAGTGTCGTCCAACGCGCGATACTAGCGACCCGGGGATGGTGGAAGCCTGGGAGGTCGTCGCGGACACGAACGAGCCTACGAGCGGTCGTCCGAAGAAAGTGCGTACGTTCGCGCAAGTAGGACGGGTGTTGCCCCCACGCGAGAACCGGGGCCTAGAGCGGTCGCGCCGATGAGCAGTCGGCGCGGCAACCAGGGTGGTACCGCGGAGCGATGATACGCCTCCGTCCCTGATCGGGGCGGCGGCGTTTTGTTTTACCCGGCGATCGGCCTGGGTCAGCGCGCGAAAGAGGCAACGGCATGGCAAATCTGGAAACCGCCCTGCGGAAAGTGCAGACAACCACCGTGCCGCAGGTACGTAAGATCGCCCTCGCCTACGCGGGCGGCCTCGACTCCACCCTCTGCGCGCTGCTGGCGAAAGAGAAGTATGGCGCGACCGAAGTTGTCGCGCTCCTGGTGGACATCGGGCAGAGTCAGGAGGAGATTCGCGCGGCGCTGGCTCGCGCGGAGCAACTCGGCCTGACGCCGCTCGTCCTCGACGTGAAGAGCGAGTTCAGCGAAATCTGGCTGAAGAAGGCGATCCGCGCCAATGTGGACTACAACGGCTACCCCTGTTCCACCTCGATGGCCCGCCAGCTGATCGCGGCGGTCGTCGCGCAGCGCGCGGTCGAACTTGGCTGCGATGCGCTGATGGAAGGCTCAACCGGCAAGGGTAACGACCAGTTCCGGATGCATAACGTCTTCTCGCTCTTCGCGCCCGGCCTGGCGATTCTCGTGCCCGTGCGCGACTTCGACCTGACTCGGCCGGAGGAAGCCGCGCTCTGCGAGCATTACGGCGTGCCGGTTAACGAATCGCTCATCGGCGGCAACGACACGACCCTCTGGTGCCGCTCGCTCGTCTCGGGCGGTCTGGATCTCGACACGGTCCTGCCTGACGACCTCTGGCTCTGGTACGTGCCGCCCCAGCAGGCGCCGGACGAGCCGACGACGCTCACCCTCCGGTTTGAAGAAGGCGTGCCGATCGCAGTGGATGGGCGGCGGCTGGCGATTCGCGAACTCGTGCCGCTGCTCAATGAACTCGGCGGGCGCAACGGCATCGGCAAGCTCGACATCTGGGAAGACGGCATCCTCGACTTCAAGTCGCGCGAACTCTACGAGGCGCCGGCCGCGACGATCATTCTGAAACTGCACCACGACCTGGAGGCGCTCTGCCTGACGAAGGACGAGCTGGCCTTCAAGAAGACGGTGGATCAGCGCTGGTCTACGCTCGTCTACAACGGCGAGTGGTTCCACCCGCTGCGCGCCGATCTCGACGCCTTCATCGCGCAGACGCAGGGCGTCGTCAACGGTGAGTACACCGTGGCGCTCTACAAGGGCAATATTGACATCGTCAGCCGGCAGTCGAACAGCGGCCTCTTCGCGCCAGAAGTCCGCTCGATTACGGCGGAGTCGTTCAACCAGCAACTCAGCGCGTCGGCGGCCCGCCTGCGCGGCCTGACTTATGAAGTGCTCGCCAAGCGCGCCGCGCGGATGCACTGGTCCACGGTGGGCGCGCAACGCCCGGCCGGCAAATAATCGCGCAGGGGATGGAGATGGCAAGCGGCACGCCCGTCAAGTTGTGGCAAAAGGACTATACGCTCAACCCGACGATCGAGCGTTTTCTAGGCGGCAACGCGGCGCTCGACAACCGGCTGGTCGAAGCCGATGTGCTCGGATCGATCGCGCACGCGAAGATGCTGGGCAAGATCGGCCTTTTGACCGGCGACGACGTGACGGCGCTGACGAAGGAGCTGGCGCATATCGTCGCGCTGGCCCGCGCCGGTCTGTTTGTCGTCACGGTGGCCGACGAAGACGTTCACACCAAGATTGAGAATCACCTGGTGGAGACGGTCGGCGAGGCCGGCAAGCGGATTCACACGGCGCGCTCGCGCAACGACCAGGTGCTGGTGGACCTGCGCCTCTTCACGCGCGTCGAACTGACCGAACTCGAAGCGACGCTGCTCGACACGGTTGACGCGCTGCTCGACCTGGCGGAGCGCGGGCGCGAATTGCCGATGCCGGGCTACACGCACATGCAGCGCGCGATGCTCTCATCGGTCGGGCTGTGGGCCGATGCGTTCGCCGAGGCGCTGCTCGACGACCTGCAAGTGCTGAAGACCGCCTACACCATCTGCGACCAGTCGCCGCTCGGCTCGGCCGCGTCCTACGGCGTGCCGTTCAACATTGACCGGCAGTACGTCGCCGACCTGCTCGGCTTCGCCAAAGTCCAGCGCAACGTCCTTTACGCGCAGGCGGGGCGGGGCAAGTTCGAGGGGCTGGTCGTCCAGGCGCTCGCTCAGGTGATGGTTGACCTGTCGAAGCTGGCGCAGGACATCTTGCTCTTCACGACCTCGGAGTACGACTTCTTTCGCGTCGCGCCGGAGCTCTGCACTGGCAGCAGCATCATGCCGCAAAAGCACAACCTCGACGCGATGGAGGTAACGCGCGCGAAGGCGCAGGTGCTGCTCGGCTA
Source organism: Thermomicrobiales bacterium (assembly GCA_035763465.1). Taxonomy (GTDB): domain Bacteria; phylum Chloroflexota; class Chloroflexia; order Thermomicrobiales; family CADCWN01; genus DASUBC01. The sequence goes on along the minus strand of DASUBC010000094.1, from coordinate 4,434 downwards.
CCAGGCGCAGATTCTTGGCATCGTGGCCGGCCTGCCGTCCGGTTTCAACATGGATTTTCAGGAGACGAAGGGGCCATTCATGGCGGCGCTCGATCTGACGAAGGAGTGCCTGCAAGTCTGCGCGCTCTATGTGCAGGGACTGGAGCCGAACGAAGCGCAGTTGCGCGCGGCCTGCTCGCCGGAACTCTTCGCCACCGACCAGGCGTATGCGCTGGTGAGCCGGGGCGTCCCTTTCCGCGACGCCTACCGCCAGATTTCGACCCAGTTGCACGACCTGCCGCCGATGGATCCAACCGATCAGCTGCGCTGGCGCACGCACATTGGCGCGAGCGGCAACCTGGGCCTGGACGAGACCCGCGCGCAGGTGGCAACGGAGCGCGCGGCGGTTGACCGGCAGCGCGCCGATCTGGAGGAAGTCGCACGACGGCTCCTGGCCGGCGAAGAAGCGCCCGGCGCTTGACGCTGGCGGTACAATTAATCTTTGTGTCTGGACCATGCCGCCGGTCGCAATTGGCGCGATCCGGGGCGTGGCGATGAAGAGGGAGAATGAGGAGATGTCTACAGTAATGACCGCGACCTGCCCCGAATGCGAGGCGGAACTGTCTCTGGAAAATGTCGAGAAGGGCGAGATCGTGCAGTGCCCCGAGTGCAGCGCCGAACTCGAAGTGGTGAATACGAATCCGCTGGAACTCGACCTGGCGCCCGAGGAAGAGGAAGACTGGGGCGAGTAATTGTGGATTGTGGATCGCGGATTGCGGATTTTGCCCCTCCTACGCAGCGGTCCATTGATCGGGCGCTGCCTAGGCCAGCCCTAATCCGCAATCCGCATTCCGCAATCCATAATCGGAGGCTGGCGTGAGGATCGGGCTGCTCTACACCCGGCTGCGAATTGAGGAGCGCCGGTTGAGCGAGGCGCTGACCGCGCGCGGCGCGACGGTTGTGCCGCTGCCGGAAAGCACGGTGTCGTTCGACCTGGCGAGCCGGGGCTACGACGCGCTCGACGCCGTCGTTGAACGCTGCCAGGACTACACGCTGGCGCAAACGGCGCTCCGCGCGCTTGAACACCTGGGCGTGCCGACGATCAACCGGCCGGCCACCGTGGATCTCTGCGGCAACAAGGCGCTGATGAGCGCCGTGCTCTTGCGGTCGGGCGTGCCGACGCCGCGCGCCCGCGTTGCGCTTGGTACGGAAGCGGCGCTGGCGGCGATCGAAGAGATGGGCTATCCCGTCGTCACCAAGCCGCTCGTCGGCAGCGACACGCAACTGCTGGCCTTGCTGGAGGACCGCGAGGCTGCCGAGGCGATTCTGGAACACAAGGCGATGCTCGGCACCGACCGCCATCATGTCTATTACCTCCAGGAGTTCGTGCCGAAGCCGGCGCGCGACATTCGCGTGCTGGTCGTCGGCGACGAGCCAATCGCCGCCGAGTACCGGCCGGCCTCTGAGTGGGTGACCAGCCGTAACCGGCGCGCGGCGCACCAGCCCTGTCCGCTTACGCCCGAACTGGGCGAGCTGGCGCGGGCGGCGGCGCACGCCTTTGGCGGCGGCGTGCTGGAAGTGGACGTGCTGGAAAGCACGCGCGGCCTGCTCGTCGGCGAGGTCGGCGCCATCAATAGTTTTCGCGCGTTCGAGACCGCCGGCATGGACGTATCCGGAGCGATCGCCGACTACGTGCTGAGCGTCACCGGCGCGGCGCGCAACCAGACAGGGGCAATCAATGTCGGCGCCTGACACGCTGGATGCCCGGCAGGCGCGCGAGGTCGAAGTCTTGCGCGGGCTGGTCGCCATCCCCAGCCTCTCCGGTCAGGAGCGCCCGGCGGTGGAATATCTCTGTGGCGTGATGACCGAGCTGGGCCTCGCCGCCACGATTGACGACGCTGGCAACGCCGTCGGCACGGCCGGCGACGGACCCAGCGAGGTCGTCCTGCTCGGCCACATTGACACCGTGCCGGGCGAGATTCCGGTGCGAATCGCGGACGGTGTGTTGCACGGGCGCGGCTCCGTTGACGCGAAGGGGCCGCTGGCAACCTTCGTCTGCGCCGCCGGGCGGGCCGTGGCAGCCGGGTTGCCAGGGCTGCGGCTCACGGTCATTGGCGCAGTCGGCGAAGAGAGCGATTCGGCCGGCGCATATTACATCGTGGACCGCTATCGGCCCGCATTCACCATTATCGGCGAGCCAAGCAGCTGGGACCGCGTCGTGCTGGGCTACAAGGGCAGCATGAGCGCGACCTATACGCTGCGGCAGCCGGGTGCCCATTCAGCCGCCCCGGTCGCCAGCGGGCCGCAGGTCGCGATTGACTTCTGGAATCGCGTCACGGAGTACGCGGCAGCGTTCAACGCGGGGCGCGACGCGGCGTTCGACCGCTGCGAACCGACACTGAAAGCGTTCAACACAACGACCGATGGTCTCTATGAACAGGCGCACCTGCGGATGGGCTTTCGCCTGCCGCTCGATCTCGACGGTGCGACGCTGACCGCCAGGCTCACCAAGCTGGCGCGGCTGGACGGCGAGAACCAGGAGGCGACGGCACAGGTCGAGGTCGCCGAAGCCCTGCCTGCCTTCCGGTCGGACAAGAGCAACGCGCTGGTGCGGGCGTTTCTACCCGCGATTCGCGCGGCGGGCGGCAAGCCGGCCTTCAAGGTCAAGACCGGCACGGCCGACATGAACATCGTCGGGCCAGCCTGGGGCTGCCCAATCGTCGCCTACGGACCGGGCGACTCGAAACTCGATCACACGCCGCACGAACATCTGCCGATCGCCGACTTCCTGCGCGCGATCACGGTGCTGACGGATGTGCTGACGGGTCTGGGGTCGAAAGTCTGAAGGTCGAAAGGTCGAAGATCGCTCGCTGTAAGGCAGTGGTGTTCTGACAATCGGCGTTCACAGACAGCCTACAGCGTTGACCGAAGAGACTTTCGACGTTTGACCTTCGACCCTCGTTCGACCTTCGACCCGTACGTGGAGGCTTTGCGGTGAAACTGGGAATGCTCGTCTCGCATCTGCGGACGGAAGAGAAGGCCATCCTGGCAGCGGCGGCGGCGCGCGGGATCGAGGTCGTCCGCGTGTTTGACCGCGAGGTCTGGTTCGACCTTCAGCAGCGCAACTTCCCCGAAGTTGACCTGGTGCTCGACCGTAGCCTCGTCCATTCGCGCGCCGAGTACACGCTGCGCCTGCTCCAGCACTGGGGTATTCCCACGGTCAACAGTTTCGAGACGACGATGCTGTGCGACAACAAGTTCCACACCAGCATGGCTTTCGTCGAACATGGCGTGCCGAGCCTGCGGACGCTGATCGCCTACACACCCGAATCGGCGCTGGCCGCGATTGAAGACCTGGGCTATCCGGTCGTGCTGAAGCCAAACACCGGCTCGTGGGGTCGGCTGCTGGCGAAAGTCAACAACCGCGCGGCGGCCGAAGCGGTGCTGGAACACAAGGCGGTCCTCGGCTCGTTCCACCACTCGATCTTCTACATTCAGGAGTATATCGAGAAGCCTGGCCGCGATATTCGCGCGTTCATCGTTGGCGACCGCGTCGTCGCGGCGTCGTACCGCAACGCCGAGCACTGGATTACCAACACGGCGCGCGGCGCGACCTCGACCCACGCGCCGGTGACGCCGGAGATGGAGGCGCTGGCGCTACGCGCCGCTCGCGCGGTCGGCGGCGAAATCATGGGCGTGGACCTGGTGGAGACGGCCGAAGGATTGAAGGTAATCGAGATCAACGTCGGCGCGGAGTTCCACGGCCTGCGCGAGACGACCGACACCGACATTGCGGCGGAGATCGTGGACTACCTCGTCAAGAAAGCCGCCCGCCTGAGCATGGCACGACCCAGCGCCGCACCCGCGCTGGCAGGCGGTTGATGGGCGCGGCATGACACGCGCGGCAGTAATGATGAATCATGGCAGGGCTAACGGGTAGGGAGGAAGGGTTCACGGATGACCACGGTATCCATCATTGGCGGGTCGGGCTATGCCGGCGGCGAGGCGCTGCGGCTCCTGCTCGACCATCCCGACGTCGAAGTGAAGCAGGTCACGTCAGAACGGCAGGCGGGGAAGTTCGTCTTCAGTACGCACCCGAACCTGCGGAAGCGGACGCAGCTGAAATACACCTCGCGCGAGAATCTGGAGTGCTGCGACGTCCTCTTTCTCTGCCTGCCGCACGGCGTCAGCATGGAGATGGTGCCCCAGCTGCGCGACAAGGCACAGATCATCATTGACCTCAGCGCCGACTACCGGCTCAACAACCCGGCTGAGTACCCGAAGTGGTACAGCCACGAGCATACGCACACCGACTTGCTCGGCAAGTTTGTCTATGGCCTCCCCGAACTCCACCGCGAGGAGATCAAGACGGCCGACTACATCAGCGGCGCCGGGTGTACCGCGACGACCGCGATCCTGGGCCTCTACCCACTCTTCCGCGCCGGGATCGTGGAC
>DASUBC010000093.1:0-11623 GCA_035763465.1 Thermomicrobiales bacterium | reverse complement strand
GGCCGTCTGGCTCACCGCGATATCGAGGTGATTCACGGTCGTGAACGCCCCGGTCGCCGGCTTCGTCTCCAGCGTGAGAGCGACGACGAAGAAGCGCTGCGTCGCCGCGTCGTACAGGCAGGATGGGTCGGTCACGAACTGCCCCCGGATGCCCGTGCTCCGGTTGATGGCGGGCGGGTAGCCGTAGAACGAGTTCAGGTCCACCGCGTGATTTACGTCGCGCGGGTGGCCGCCGACAATGTTGGTGGCGGTGTTGTTCGGCAGGACCGAGTTGCCGGCCGTGTCGAAGACGTTGAGGACGTCGTTGACCGCCTCCAGCACGTAGCCGTTCCCGACGCAGAGCGCCTGGTCGGGCGGCTCGACGGAGAACTGGTTACCACCGCGCGCGTAACGCTGCTGGTAGAAGTTCAGCCCCTCGAAACCCGTGTCGAACTGGGGATTCGACTTCGCCTTCGGGCCGCTATTGACGGAGACGCCGTTCCCGACGCCGCGCGAGATGCTGCGGTTGACGATAACGCCAGGATAGGCGCCCGGACCATCTTCGCTGTCCATTTGGCCGGGGAACTCGGCCTGGGTGACATCGCCGGAACCGGAGGGGGTGAAATCGCCGGTGCGCGGCGACCCCGTTCCGGCGAGCGACACCTGCGGCCCACTCGCCGCCGCCGACCCGATGGCGCTGGCGGTAGTGATGAGGGCCACCGCGAACACGAGCCTGAGCCATCGCCGCAAAGATCTGTGCATCACCGCTCTCCTCCACGCTACAACCGACAGGGAGACACGGTCATGAGGCCGCTGGCAGCCACCGGCTGCCCCGTCCCCTCCCCATGGCCGGGCCACCCACCCACGCCAGGGCTTGATCGCTCTGGTATGGCTGTTACGCTAGCAGACAACTGGGAAGTACACAAGGGGGGAAAATACCTACTGCTGAGTGACGAATGGCCAATGACGAGGGGCGGGCGCCGAGTGCCGAGTGCTGAGTAGGGTTGGTCAACGTATTGCCAGTGAACTGGCGCGGTGGTGAGGACACTCCGGACTGCAATGCGGGGCTGCCACCCGTCAGGCCACCGCACTGACGATCTGCTCCGGTCCGCCGCCGCTGGCGGAGCCGGGGCGCGCGGGCTATACTGCGGCCAATGGCTAGCACGCTTGTTCTGTCCAGGGAGGTTCGACCATGCAGGTGCGCGATCTGATTACGCTGTACGACTATTACTACTGGGCGACGGAGAAGATTCTGGCGCAGGCGGCGCAGGTGACGCCCGCGCAATGGGCCGGCCCGCCGCCGATCGGGGACCGCAGCCTGCAAAGGACGCTCGTGCATACGCTGGACGCCGAGCGCGGCTGGCGCTACAGCTGGACCGGGCAGGATGACTTTGTGCCGCTCCAGGCCGCCGATTTTCCGGACGCCGCGACGCTCGCCGCGCGCTGGCGCGAGGAGGAAACGGCGCTGCGCGCCTACCTCGGCTCGCTCAGTGACGCTGACTTACAGGGGGCGTTCTACGACCCCGACGCGCCGGACCTCCCGCTCGCCCTGTGGCAGGTCATCGCCCACGTCTCCTACCACGGGATGCAGCACCGCAGCGAGGCGGCCATGCTGCTGACCCACTACGGCCGCTCGCCGGGGGGCATTGACATGGTCTTCTGGCTGTTCGAGCGGGGCTAGGTGGGTTGGCAGGCGGGCAGGAACGAGTCGGGCAGTCGGGCAGTCGGGCAGTCGGGCAGTGGATTTGGGCCGGGGGGCCGTCACCCTGCCACAAAAACCACAAAACCCCACAAAATACCCTGGACGGGTGCGTTTTGTGGTTATTGTGGTTTTTGTGGCGATGAGGAGCGCGTCACTCATCACTCGCCACGCGCCACTCGTCATTGCTCTTGACCGTGCCGCACATCCGTCCTACACTGTACGTACACATCCAGCGCCGCCGGCGCGGGCCGGGTGGTCGTCGCGCCGGCTGGTGGTGAGGAGCGGATGGCGATGCGCGCGGCTCTGGGCGCGACCGAGACGGACGTGGTGGACGCTGGTGGCGGCGAGGGCATGACCTTCGCCCAGGCGTGCGAGGCGCTCGCCTGCGCGCCCGCCGAACTGACCGCGCTGCGCGAAGCGGGCCTGGTCGCCTGCCTGCGGCGGCGCGGACGGCAGGTCTACCCGCGCGCCGCACTGACCCTCTCACGCGCCCTGCTCAGCCTGGGCCGCACGCGCGACTGGGGCGCGGGGACGCTGTGCTGGTACGGCGACCTCGTCTTCGCGGCCCAGGTCGGGCGCACGATTCTGCTGCCCTCCGTCGGCGGCGAGCCACCCCAGGCGGGCGCGGACGGCGCGGCCCCCGGCTCCTGGCTGGAGACGCACTACGTCGCGGGCGTGCTGCGCGACCTCGACCCCGGCGCGCTGGGGGAGAACGGCGGCGTCTCCGACGCGGTCGTCGCGACGCTCCGCAGCCTGGTCGCCATCGCGCTCGGCCCGGAGGGCTTCTGGCCCGACAGCGCCGCGCTGCTCGCCTCCGACCTCGCGCCGCTCGTCACCTGGCTGGAGCGGCGCGGGGTGCCGATTCTGGGCCAGGGGGAAACAATCGCGCGTGACGCGCCGCAGGCGTTCATGGCGCTGGTGCTGGCGTTCACGACCATCGCGCCGCCGCTGTCGAAAGAACTCGGGCAACTGGTGCGCGCCACGCACGCCAAACTGAAGGGCGGCGGGCTGGCGGCGGGCGGCGCGGCGGTCTCCCCCACCGAGCAGGCGCAGATCGGCAAAGAGACGCTGGTCGCGGTGGACAAGATATACGCCAGCAAGGCGACCGAGATTCACTCGAAGGCCGAAGGCTGGGATTTCCAGGTCGGGGTCATCAGCGCGCAGAAGCGGACGGTCGCGCTGCAAATGCGCCTGCCGACCGATATGCCGCAACACGCGATTGACAACATCATTGACCTCATCCGCCCGTATCTCGGCGGCTACGGCGCGCGGGTCGTCCACCTGCTCTACGAAATCGCCAACGACCCACCCTACTGGCGCAATCCGCTCATCGCGGTGGACACCAACGACATTCTCGACCGCCTCGGCGCGACACGCGACCGGCGCGGCGTCCACTACTCGCGCAATCGTGAGACATTGCGAAATGTTCTCAATGCCGCGCATAACCTGGAGATTGTCGGGGAGTACACCACCTGGGAGGGAGGCGCGAAGGTCCGCAAGGCGATGCGGAAGACGGTGCTCTCGCTGATTGGCGCGACCTTCGATGAAGGAGAGAGCAGCGGCCTCTCGACCGAAGAACTCTTTCAGCGCGGCCTGCCGAAGTCCATGCAGATTCGCCTGAACTTCTATGAAGGGGTGCGCCGTCCCGATGGCCGCCTGGGCAACCAGTACGTGCTGATGCCGCGCCTGCCGGGGCCGAAGGCGCTGCCGAAGGCGAACCACGCCGGCACGCACGAACTGCTGCGCGCCTACCTGCTGTTCCGCTACCGGCAGACGCGGATGAAGAGCCACACCCTCGTCGTCACGCGGCAGACGGCGCTGGAGAAGGCGAACATCACCAACAAGAACCCGCGCATGGCGACGCAGACGCTGCGGAAGGCGCTCGACCGCCTGGTCGCCGCCGGCATCCTCGACGGCTACTCAACCCCCCTGCCGCCCAAGCCGCACGAGAGTTTCGAGGTGACGCTCGCGGCGGCGGCGGTGCATAACCTGCCCGAAAGTGACGAGTGACGGCCTGACAGGCGAGGTGGTGGCGGTGAGCGCGCCCTGGGGCTAAAGCCCCGGGCTGAGGGCTACGCCACGAAGCCCGCCTACGCGGGCTATCGGTATTTCGGTGTTGGTGGTGACCTCCCAACCTCCTGCCACTCCAGGCCGGCGGAGGCCAGCCTTTGTGGCGGAGCCCCCAGCCCGGGGCTTTAGCCCAAGGGCGCCCAACCCACCGCCGGCGCCTATCTACCAACCCCGGCGTTCGGATGCTCTGCTCCCCCCAGCATTGGGGGGCTGGGGGGCCGCGCGCGTTGGCACGGATTTCGCGAAGACACTGCACATGCGAGAAACGGGCCTGGCGGCTGGCCGGGTAGGCGCGCGTGTGAGAGGCGATGGGCGTAGCAGTGCAGCCAGATGAACTCTTCGCCGGCGGCGGCGAGCTCGGCGCCCTCATGCGCGCGTTCGATTGGTCCGCCACGCCGCTCGGGCCGGCCGAAGCGTGGTCGCCCGCGCTCCGGATGATGGTCCGCTTCCTCCTGGCGAACCGCTTTCCGCTGCTGCTGTGGTGGGGGCCGCAATACATCTCCATCTACAACGATGCGTACCGACCGGTGCTCGGCACGAAGCACCCGTGGGCGCTGGGCCAACCCGTCAGCGAGTGCTGGCGTGAGATTTGGCACGTCCTGAAGCCGCTGATTGATACGCCCTTCCATGGTGGGCCAGCGACCTGGGACGACGATATTTTCCTCGAAATCAATCGGTACGGGTTCGTCGAGGAGGCGCATTTCACCATCGCGTATAGCCCCGTGCCCGATGACACCGTGCTGGGCGGCATCGGCGGCGTGCTGGCTACCGTGCATGAAATCACGGAGAAGGTCGTTGGCGAACGCCGGGTCGTGGCGCTGCGCGATCTCGGCGCCCGCGTCGGCGAGGCCAGGACTGCGGCGGAGGCGTGCGCGATCGCCGCTGAGACCCTGGCCGCGCACGCCAGCGATGTACCCTTCGCGCTGTTCTACCTCATTGATGCCGACCGCACACACGCCCACCTGGCCGGTGCCGCCGGGGTCGGGATGGGTGAGGACATCAGCTCGCTCACGGTGAACCTGCGCGAGATGGCGGACGACGGGTGGCCGTTCGCCGAGGCGCTGCGTACTGGAACCACCCAGACGGTGCGGCGCCTGCACGAGCGGTTCGCCGGGGCGCCACCTGGCCCCTGGTCCGACCCGCCCAACACGGCCGTTGTCATGCCCATCCCCTCGAATAAGGCCCACGAGCCGGCTGGTCTGCTGGTGGCCGGCGTGAGCGCCCGCCTGAAGTTCGATGAGTACTATCAGGATTTTCTGGACCTGGTGCGGACACAGATCGCCGCCGCTATCGGCAACGCCCGGGCGTACGAGGAAGAGCGCCAGCGCGCGGAGAGCCTGGCCGAACTCGACCGGGCCAAGACGCGCTTCTTCAGCAACATCAGCCACGAGTTCCGCACGCCGCTCACCCTGCTGCTCGGCCCGCTGGAGGACGCGCTGCTCGCCGTGGACGGCGCGACGGAGCAGCGCGAGCGCCTGCTGGTCGCCCAGCGCAACGCCCTGCGCCTGCTGCGGCTGGTAAACACGCTGCTCGACTTCTCCCGCATCGAGGCGGGACGCATCCAGGCATCGTATGAGCCGACCGACCTGCCGGCGTATACGGCGGAACTGGCGAGCACCTTCCGCTCGGCGATCGAACGCGCGGGTCTCCAGCTCCGCGTAGACTGCCCACCGCTCCCCACCGGAGTTGAGACCTACGTGGACCGCGAGCAATGGGAGAAGATTGTCCTCAATCTGCTCTCCAACGCGTTCAAGTTCACCTTCGCCGGGGAAATCGCGGTCAGCCTGCGCGCGGTGGACGATGGTGCGGCGGTCGCCCTGGCGGTGCGCGACACGGGGACCGGCATCACAGCGGCCGAACTGCCGCGCCTCTTCGAGCGGTTCCACCGCATCCAGGGCGGGCAGTCGCGCACGCACGAAGGCAGCGGCATCGGCCTGGCGTTGGTGCGGGAACTGGTCACCCTGCACGGCGGCGCCATCGCCGTCACCAGCACGCCCGGCGCCGGCAGCACCTTCACGGTGACCATCCCCACCGGCGCGGCGCACCTGCCGCCAGACCAGCTCGCCACCAGCGAGCGTTCATCCACCGCCGCAAGCGCCGCGCCGTACGTCGAGGAGGCGCTGCGCTGGCTGCCGGACCCGGCCGAACTGACGCCCAATGGCGCCGCGCCCGACGCCCCGGTGGGCGGGCGCGTGCTGCTGGCGGACGATAACGCCGACATGCGCCAGTACGTCGCGCGGCTGCTCGGCCAGCGCTACACGGTCGAGACAGCGCCGGACGGCGCGGCGGCGCTGGCGGCGGCGCTGGCCCAGCCGCCGGACCTGGTGCTGACCGACGTGATGATGCCGCGCCTGGACGGGTTCCAACTTCTGCGGGCGCTGCGCGCCGACCCGCGCACCAGCGCGATCCCGGTCATCCTGCTCTCGGCGCGGGCCGGCGAGGAAGCGCAGGTGGAGGGGCTGGACACTGGGGCGGACGATTATCTGGTCAAGCCCTTCGCCGCGCGCGAACTGCTGGCGCGCGTGGGCGCGCACCTGGCGCTGGCCCAGGCGCGGGCGGCGGCGCGCCAGCGCGACGAGGCCGAGCGGGAGCGGCTGCGCGCCTTGTTCGAGCAGGCGCAGGCCGCGATCTGCCTGCTCGAAGGATCAGATCATGTCTACACCCTCGCGAATCCGCGCTACCTGGCCCTGATTGACCGGCAGGATGTGCTTGGCAAGCCGGTGCGCGCGGTCTTCCCCGAACTCGCGGGGCAAGGCATCCTGGAAATGCTCGACGACGTCTACCAGACCGGCCAGGCGTTTGTGGGCGATGAACTGCTGATTCGCCTGGACCGGGACCGGGACGGCGTGCCCGAAGACTGCTATTTCAACTTCATCTACGCGCCGTTCCGAGGCGCCAGCGGCGCGGTGACAGGCATCTTCGCGCACGGCTACGAAGTCACCGAGCAGGTGCGGGCGCGCCAGCGCCTTGAAGCAGAGATAGCGGAACGCCAGCGCGTGGAAGCCCGGCTCGCTAGCGAGCGGGCGGTGCTGGAACTGATCGCGCGCGGGGTGCCGCTCGGGGAGACGCTGGCGGCACTGGCCCGCGCGATCGAGGCCGACCTGGCCGGCGCGCTTTGCTCGATTCTCCGCCTCGACCAGGACGGCGTCCACCTGCGTCATGGCGCCGCCCCGAGCCTGCCGGACGAGTACAACCGGGCGATTGATGGTCTCGCCATCGGTCCCGCCGCCGGTTCCTGCGGGACGACGGCCTACCGGAACGCGCCGGTCGTGGTGACCGACATCGCCACTGACCCACTCTGGGCGAACTGGCGCGACATCGCGCTGGCGCATGACCTGCGCGCCTGCTGGTCCACACCCATCCGTGGCGCGGATGGCCAGGTGCTGGGCACCTTCGCGGTCTACTACCGTGAGCCGCACCAGCCCACACCACGGGAGCGCGAGCTGGTGGCCGTGCTGACCTACCTGGCGGCGATCGCCATCACGCGCGCCGCGAGCGAGGAGCAGCGCACCGAACTACTGGCCGCCGAGCAGGCCGCGCGCGAACGGGCCGAGGCGGCCGTGCGGGCGCGCGACGAATTCCTCTCCATCGCGGCGCACGAACTCCGCACGCCGGTGACGACGATCAAGGGCGCCGCCCAGCTGGCGCTCCGGCTGCACACGCGCGGCACGCTCGAACTGGCGCGGGCCGTGCGCGCCGTGGAGACGATTCACGCGGCGGTGGACCGGCTCACCGTCCTCATCGCTGACCTCCTGGACGTGTCACGCCTGGAAAGCGGTCAGCTCGCGCTGCGCCCTGAGCGGCTCGACCTCGTGGCGCTGGCGCGCGAGGTCGCAGACCGCTTTGCCGCGCAACTCGGCCGCGCGTACCGGCTGGAAATCGCGCTGCCGGCCGCGCCGCTCTTTGTCGAGGCCGACGCGGTCCGGCTAGAGCAAGTGCTGGACAATCTCCTCACGAATGCCGTCAAGTACTCGCCGGACGGCGGCGCGATCGCGGTGGCGGCGGCGCCCAGCGAGGGCGGTGTCGTCGTGACCGTGCGGGACAGCGGCATCGGCCTGCCGCCAGGCGCGGCCGAGCGTATCTTCGAGCCATTCGGCCGGGCCGCCAACGCGACCAGGAATGGCCTGCCGGGGATGGGGCTGGGCCTGCACATCAGCCGCCGCATCGCCATGCTCCACGGCGGGCGCCTGTGGGCCGAAAGCGCCGGCGAGGGGCAGGGCACGGCGCTGCGGCTGTGGCTGCCGGCCAAGTAGCGAGTAGGGAGTAGGGAGTAGAGAGTTGCTTGTTCGTGGCGCTGTGCCAGCGGCCAGGCGCACTGCTGAAGGCAATTTGCTTTGACCCCTGACTACGCAACATACGTAGTGCTGCCGCCGTGCCGCGCGCCCGGGCGCTGGGCTGGCCTGACTCACTCTCTACTCCCTACTCGCAAGGCCGTGCGCCACGGCCCACTCCGCGACCTGCCAGCGGGAGCGGACCTGGAGTTTGGCGAGCAGGTGTCGCACATGCACGCCCACAGTGCGGGCGCTGATCGCCAGGTCGGCGGCGATCTGCTGGTCGGTGTAGCCACACGCGAGCAGGCGCGCGACATCCGCTTCGCGCGGGGTAAGCGGCGCGGGGAGCGGGGCGAGCGGGACGGCGGCTTCAGCCAGCGCCTGCTCCAGCGTCAGCACCCGGCCCGCCGCCCAGGCCCGGTCGAAGGCAGCCGCGTCCAGCTGGCGGCGCACGATCGCCACGGTGCGTTCCTGGTCGAGCCGGTTCGCCGCCGCCATTGCCGTCCCCAGAAGGTCGCGCAGCACCGCCGCCGCCCCGAGCAGCCGCACCGCGCGCACCGGCTGATCCTGAGCGGCGAAGACCGCCGCCAGGTCGAGTAGGCCGAAGATGACGAACGTCCGGTCGCCCACGGCCTGATGACCGGCTAATCCCGCCAGAATGAGCCGCCCGGCGCGAGCCGGATCGCCCTGATGCAGCACGGTCACCCCCAGCATGGTCTGGGCGATGGCGATCCAGCGCACATCGCCGCACTGCTGGAAGCGGGCGAGACCCTCTTCCAGCAGCAGTGCCGAGCGGGCGAACTCGCCCTGAAAGCGGGCGGTGACGCCGAGGGTCACCAGCGCGAGCGCGCAGCCCGCGTTATTGTCCGCTGCCCGGTAGAGCGCCAGGCTTTCTTCCAGCAGGCACACCGACTCCGCGAACGCGCCCTGCCGCCGCCGCACCGCGCCGAGATGCACCAGCGCCTCGGCCACCACCGGCCAGTCGGCCAGTGGCCGCGCTAAGGCGAGACAGGCGTCCAGGATCTCCGCCGCCCGCGCCAGGTCGGTCTGCCACTGGGCCAGCCGGCCGCTGGCGAGGAGCGCCTGGGCGCGCAGCGCGGCCGGGACGGTGGCGGCGGGCAGGGCGAGGAAGGTCGCCAGCCAGCGGCGGCCCTCAGTGAGCTGGCCCCGGCCGTCCCAGAAGGGGGCCAGCGCCACTGCCAGCCGCAGCCCGGCGACCGCCTCGCCGCCTGCCTCGGCCCAGCGGAGCGCCGCGCGCAGGTTGTCTTGCTCACAGTCCAGGCGGTCCAGCCAGGCAACCTGCGCCGGGCCGCGCAAGGCTGGCGCCGCCTGCTCCGCCAGGGCCAGATAGTAGGCCGCGTGCCGCGCACGGGTGCGTTCATCGTCGCCGCTGGCCGCCAGGCGCTCCAGAGCGTACTGGCGCACTGGCTCCAGCAGGCGGTAGCGCGCCGCAGCCGCGCCCTCCTCGACCAACACCAGCGACTTGTCCACCAGCCGGGTCAGCAGATCGAGCATGTCCGCGGACGGCACAGCGGCGCCGGCGCAGACCGCTTCGGCAGCGTCCAGGTCGCTGCCGCCTGCGAAGACCGCCAGCCGGGCAAACACGGCCTGTTCTGACGGCGACAGCAGCGCGTAACTCCAATCAAGGGTGGCTCGCAATGTCTGCTGCCGGGTCGGCGCCGCCCGGCTGCCGCCGGTCAGCAGCCGCAGGGCATCGTCCAGCCGGTCGAGAATCTGCGCGACCGTGAGCACCCGCACCCGCGCCGCCGCCAGTTCCACGGCCAGTGGCAGACCGGACAGATGGGCGCAGATACGCGCGACCGCCGGCGCGGTCGCGCTGGTCAGGTGGAAGGTGGACACGACGTCCAGCGCCCGGGCCAGGAAAAGTTGCACAGCTGGATAGCCGGCCAGGTTCGCAAGTGCGTCGTCGTCATGCGGATCGGGCGTCGCGAGGGGCGGCACGCGCCACTGCCGCTCGCCCGCCAGCTGGAGCGGCTCGCGGCTGGTGGCGAGGATATGCAGGGCGGGGCAGGCCGCCAGCAGGCGCTCGACCAGCGCGGCGCAAGCATCCACCAGGTGCTCGCAATTATCGAGCACCAGCAGGAGCGGCTGCCGCTGGAGCCGGCGCAGCGCCAGGTCGAGGAGCGACACGCCCGCCGTCTCCTGAAGGCCGAGCGCGGCGGCCAGCGCCTGAGACACGAGCGCCGGGTCCGCGATTGGGGCCAGTTCGACCAGCCAGGCGCCGCCCGGGAAGTGCCCGGCCAGGTCGGCGGCGACCTGGAGAGCCAGGCGCGTCTTGCCGCAGCCGCCTACGCCGGTCAACGTCACCAGCCGCGTCTCGCCACGGGCGATGAGGTCGCGCAGGGCCGCGACTTCGCTGGCCCGGCCGATCAGCGGCGTACGCGGCGTGGGGAGATTGGTGTGTGCGGACGGTGGGGGCGGCGCGGCAGCCACCCTGATTCTGGGAGAAGAAGCGACAAAGGCGGCCGTCTCCGCCGCCGATAACCCCAGCGCGGCGGCGAGTTGCTGGCGCGTATGCAGGTAGGGCTGGCGGCGGACGCCGCGTTCCAGCGCGCTGATTGTCGCCGCCGCCAGCTCGACGCGCTCGGCCAGCGCCTCCTGCGTCAGCCCGGCGCGGGCGCGGTAGTACCGCAATTGCTCGCCAAATGGCGGCGGCTGGTTGTGTCTGCCGGCGCTCATCCAGTGCTGCTCCGGCGGCGGCGCGGGCACGCTGAACGCGCTGGCTGGTCGCCGCGTCTTCACTCAATCTTAGTTACGTTTCCTGCACGATTATAGCACAGCCGTACATATATTCAGGCGACAAGCCGCCCTCACCGTAGCAATTCAGCCGCAGCCAACTGTATGAAGAAGTGTATGACCGCGTGTCTGGCGCTGGCGGGGCGGCCGGCCCATGCTAGAGACCTGGACGTATGGCGGGATGGCTCGCGAGGAGGAGAGCGCGATGTACGCGACCGTCTGCCGCCACGCGGGAGTCGCGGCGACGTCCGATGACCGCGCCCTGGCGGGCCGCGCCCTGGCGAACCACCTGAGCGCGCTGCCCGGCTTCATCGCCTATGTATTGCTGGAACAGCTGGACGGCGCGTGCATTGGGGTCAGCATCTTCGAGGACGAGGGCAGCCAGGTGGCCGCCGACCGCCTGGCCGAGGCGTGGCTGGCGGCGCACACCGGCGCGCCACGCGCTGTCTCACCCGACATCATCACGGGCGAGGTCATTGTGCAGAAGGGCCTGTAAGGCTGGCGCCGTGGTTCGTCCGTCACCAGCCCGTGTGGGGAGACACGCTGATGTTCCCCGGCGCCTACGGTAACGGGATAAGGAAAGGAGGCCGGCCGCGGCAAGAGGGGAGAAATCGCTCACCAGACACGCGTTTGAAATCACCGTTACGAGGAGGACGCTGGCATGAACCGGACCACATCACAGCCCAGTATCACCATCGGTATCCGGCTGGCGGCAATGATCTTCCTGGCCCTCCTGGCGCTGCTGGCGCCAGGACTGGGGCGTGGTCAGACCGCGCTGGCCGCCGGCAGCCCCCAGTCGGTGACGTTCAACTGCCTGGGGATTCCAGTGCCCTTCATCGTGCCG
>DASUBC010000092.1:0-3969 GCA_035763465.1 Thermomicrobiales bacterium | reverse complement strand
CCCGCGCCGCTCGACCGAATATCCTCCAGGCCGGCCAGGTATTCGCTCAGAAAGCCGTAGTAGTCGGCGCTGGCCTGGCGCTCGGCGGCGAAGGCGGGGGTGGCGGCGGCGCGGATTCGCAGTATGGCGATCAGCGCCAGCGCGACAAAAGCGCTCAACCCCAGGCCGATCCGCCAGTCCACGGCAAAGAGCAGCCCGAGCACGCCGAGCAGCAAGATGCCGTTGCCGAGCACGTAGACCACGAACCGGGAGAAGAAGCGAGCTAGGGTCGCCACATCGCCGTCCACCCGCTCGATTAACTCGCCCGGCGTATGCGCTGTGTGAAAGCCGGCGTCCAGCCGCAGCAGGTGGGCGATCAGGTCAGCGCGCAGCGCGTTCGTGGCGGTCCAGCTCACGTTTTCGGCCACGTAGGTTTCGGCGACCGCCACACCCTGCCCGACCAGGGCCAGGGCCATGGTCAGCAGCGCCAGGGCGATCAGCCCGCGCAGCGCCCCGCCGGCGGTGGCCTTGTCAATGAAGCGGCTCGCCACCAGCGGCGTGACGATCTGCACGGCGATGACGCCGCCCAGAATCACCGCCAGCAGCATCATGCGCGGCCACTGAGGCCGCAGATACCGGGACAGCAGTCGCCAGTAGCGACGCAGCGCCTGGAAACGATGCACCCCAATCTCCCTATCTCGTCGCATAGTCGTAGCCTACACCCGTGCCACAGCGGCCAGATAGTGGGCGCGGTTGAGTGGATTCGGGCCGACGCGTGCCCGCACCGGCGTCTCGCCCGCTACCGGCACGTAGCCCGCGAAACTCGACACCCACCCACCGTCACCGCGCGTCAGGCGCGGCAGCTGGTATTCGATGGCGCGCAGTTCCACGGTCGGGATCACGCAGCTGATGTGGCGCGAAGCGCCGTCGGGGACCGTGTCGCGAATGACGCCGCGCGCGTTGATCAGGGTGCCGCAGACCGCGCCATAGGTCTCTTCCGGAATATCGAGTTCGAGCGCTTCGACCGGCTCGCAGACGATAGTGCCGGCCTGGCGCAGCGCCGCCAGCAGCACGAGCGGAGTGAGTTTGCGGAAGTCCCCGCCAGTGCTGCCGACCGAGTCAAATCCCGCCTGGGTGAGGGTGACGAGACAATCGGTGACCTCCCAGCCGGCCAGCCCTTGTTTGAACGTCTCATGGATAGTTTCTTCGATGGCGCGGTAGAAGGCGAGCGGCAGGGCGCCCAGCTCGCGCACATAGCGCAGGCCACTTCCGCACGCGGCCGACTCGACGCGCAAGCCGACCGTCGCGTAGAAGGGGTTGTCGGCGGTGAAGATGATCTCGGCGGCCTCGCCAGTGCCGACCGGCCGCTCGATGCAGATCGTTCGGCTTGGCCCGAACGTCGCGCCGAGGCCATAGTCCCGCGCCAGCGTCTCCATGAGGACTTCCTTCTGCACCTCGCCGTAGAGGCGGACCGCAATCTCCCCGTCGTCGTTGCGCTGGCGCAGCGCGATCAGCGGATCCTGCTCCGCGAGCTCCTCCAGCGCCGCGCGCAGCCGCGTGAGCTGGGCTGGCTCGACCGGACGCACGATGCTCTCCAGTGCCGGCGCAGGGAACGCCGGGGCGGACTCCCGAATTCCGGCATCTTCGGCGCCGAGGCGATCGCCGATGCGCGCCTCGCGCAGCCCATGCAGGATGGCGATCTCCCCAGCGCTCACCACGTCGGCTGGCGTGGCAGTGCCCGCTGCGAATCGGTCAATGCCAGTGATGCGTCCCGCGTGCTGCTCTAGCTCACCGAAGGTATTGCGGCGTTGGAGCGCCACCAGCTGCCGCACCGACAGACTGCCGGCGAAGAGGCGCACGTAGACCAGTTTCTCCCCGGACGCCTGGCGGGCGATCTTGAAGACCGTGGCAGTGGCTGGAGCCTCCCGCGTGTCCTCGGCTGCGGACAGCCACGCCTCGATCCCGGCGAGAAGTTCGGGGACGCCAGCGCCGGTGAGCGCCGAACCGAAGAAAACCGGAACGATATCGCCCGCCGCGACTTGTGCCCGCAATTCCGCCTCAATGAAGGACGTGCTCAACGCGCCTGCGGTGCGTTCGTATTCCGCGATCACGCGCTCGCTCGTCTCCGCGAGGAGGTCGGCCGCCGGGTCGCGCCAGACCGGGCTTGCCCGATCCAGCGTGACGACTGTCGCCGCCCGGTCGCCCGGCCCGGCCGGGAGTGTCAACGCCAGGCATCGTAGCCGTAACTTGCGGCGAATGTCCGCGAGTAGCCCCGCGCCACGCGCGCCGAGGCGGTCAATCTTGTTGACGAAGATGAGAAGCGGCAGGCCGGCGGTGCGAACGGCCCGCGCGAGGCGGCGGGTCTGGGGCTGCACGCCTTCGACGGCCGAGACGACCAGCACCACGCTGTCAAGCACGCGCAACGACCGCTCGACCTCGGCGACAAAGTCGGCGTGACCGGGGGTATCAATGAGATTGACGGTGAGCGCACGCAGCTGGAACGAAACAACCGCGGACTTGATCGTGATACCGCGCGCCCGTTCCAGCTCCAGAGTGTCGGTCTGCGTCGTGCCTTTGTCTACGCTGCCGACCGCCTTGATGACACCGGTTTCGAAAAGGATGCGCTCGGTGAGGGTAGTCTTACCAGCGTCTACATGTGCGAGGATCCCAAGATTGACTGTCGCCATACACGGCACTCCCGTTGAAGAACCTGCCGACTGCTGGACTCTTCAACGTCTGCCGCATGGGAGCCTCCTCGTGTCTCGCGCCAACGTGTCGAACGCCGCTGGCCCGCCGCGTGATGCGCCCCGAAACGACGCACACTAGCCTGACGGCGCCAGGACGCCTCGCATTGTAGCAGCAGGGTATGTGGTGACGCAAGCAGAAAAGAGCGCCGTAACAGGGCAACTTCGGTGGCCTGGCGGGCGATGGTCCCGGATTGAAATCCGGGCCTGGGCACTGCGCGGCAGTGACGAAGTCCGCGCTGCGGACTGGCGGCTGGAAGGGTTGACAGCACCGCTCACGCTGGCAGATCACAATCCGCAAAGCGGATTTCGGCCAGGCGCAGCCTGCCCAGCACGGGATTTCAATCCCGTGCCCTGCCCGCCAGGCCACCCACCGACCATCATTCGGAGGCCACATCCCACCAGTCTCCAAAGAAGAGCGCATAGTCGTCAGACGCGCGCAAGTTTCTCCGGATTAGCGACGATCCAGATAGCCTGGATGCGCCCTTCCTCCACGGCGATAGTGAGCACGGCCCAGGTGTGGCCGTCGGCGCGCATGACCAGGGCGGCCTGACCGTTGACGTTCTCGATCGCGCCCTGGTAATCAGCCGGCCAGAATCGCCGTATCCCGAGACTCAGGCGCGCTACGGCGCTGCGCCCACGAATCGGGCGCAACACGGCGGCCCGGGCTTGCCCGCCACCATCAGCCCACAGGGTCACATTGTCAGCGAGTAAATCCAGCAGAGGAGCCATCTCACCCGTTTGCACCGCCTGGAAATACTCACCGAGCAACCGCCGGTGGTCGTCGGGCGAGACCGGGAAGCGCGGCCGTTGCGCTCGCAGGTGGTGTCGCGCCCGGCTGAAGGAGCGGCGGCAGGCCACTTCGCTCTTGCCGAGGATGGTGGCGATCTCGGCGAACTCGTAGGCGAAAACCTCGCGCAGCAGGAAGACCGCGCGCTCGAACGGCTGCAACTGCTCCAGCACGACCAGGAATGCCAGCGACACCGACTCCTGCACCTGCGCGCGCTGCTCCGGATCAGCCGCTTCGGCGGCGGCCGAGGTGGGGATTGGTTCTGGCAGCCACGGCCCCACATACAGCTCGCGCTTCCGGCGTGCCAGCTGGAGCTGATCCACGCACAGGCGGCTGATGATTGTCGTGAGATACGCCTTCAGCGAGCGAATCGTCTCCGGCGGTGTAGCCTGGTAGCGCAGAAATGTCTCCTGCACGAGGTCTTCCGCGTCCTGCGCGCTCCCGAGCATACGGTAG
>DASUBC010000091.1:0-14215 GCA_035763465.1 Thermomicrobiales bacterium | reverse complement strand
GCGCAGGGTAACGTGCGGCAGCGCGGCGGCGGCGGCAACATGCTTATCGGAGACTCGCCCCGCGCCGATAATGCCGAGGCCAAATGGCGCGGCCACATCCTCGTGATTGCCTTCGCTCATTGTGCTCCCTTCGTATGAAGTCGGGCAGGCAGGCACGGCGCCGGTGTGAGCAGCCGCCAAATGAATTCGGCGCGAAGGGCGGCTACGCCGCTACGAAGTCCCCTCACGGGGACTGGGGCTGGTCAACCTGTGCGGTTGTCAGTCAGCCCCGGCATCGCAATGAACCCAGTCCCCGGAGGGACTTCGTGGCCGCAGCCCCTGGCCCCGGATTGCAATCCGGGGCGCCCTCAGCAGCACTGCGCCCACAGCCAGGCGCCGTGCTGACAAGAACCCACTGCCCGACTGCCCGGCTGCCCGGCTGCCCGACTCATGCTACACCGGCAGCGCGATCGGCTGTCCGCTCGCCTGCACAGAGGCCAGCGCCGCTTCCTGAAAAGCGATCACCTCGATCAGTTCCGCGCCGGAAACCGGCGAGGGACCGCCCGCCAGCACCGGCACGACCGCCGCCAGCAGGTCGCGATAGATGTGCGACGTCGGGACGGTCTCCGACCGGATGCCCTGCTCGCCATAGGCGGTGAAGCCATAGCCCTGCGCCCCCGCGCGCAACGCGCGCACCACGCCGATGCGGCCATCGCCCCAGCGGCCCGTGACGACTTCGCCGCGCTCGTGAAAGGTGCAACTGACCTCCTGGCAGCCCGGCCCCAGCAGGGCATAGAGCATCTCCACCCCATGCACGCCGTAGTGCAGCAAGCCGGGATTCGCGTCGTTCAGGTGGCCGGGCGAATAGACATCCGCGCCGCCGAGCGTACCGAGCGCCGGATCGTCGCGCGCCGCCGCGATAGCGGGCACGAAGCGGAGGGAGGAGGCCGAAATCAACGGCGCGCCGCGCCGCGCGGCCAGTTCGACCATCGCGCGAGCGTCGGCCGTGCTCCCCGCGAACGGCTTGTCCACGAAGACCGGCAGCCCGGTTTCCAGAAACGGCGTCGCGCGCTCCCGGTGAACGGCGCCCTGATTCGATTCCACCAGCACAGCATCCACCTGGCCGAGCAAATCTTTCGGCTGGTCAACAATCGCCACCCCGGCCTCGCGCAGCCAGCCGACATACTTCGCGATGGTCTCCGCCGATTCGACGCGCGAGGTACCGGGATACGCGGCGACGATTCGCGCGCCGTCTACCCACTGGTCTTCGGCGATGCCGGTATGGTTCAAGCGGCGGGCGAATTGATAGACATGGCTGGTATCGCAATCCACGATGCCAAGCCGCAGCATAACGGTGTACTCCTCTCTGCCGGCGGGCAGGCAGCTCCCACGCCGGGAACTACCTGCCCGCGAACACTTACTGTTGGGCGATGAAATATTGCTCGGGGTTGGTTGGCGCGGGGTTCGGGTAGAACCAGGAGCCGGGCATGGACTTCGGCACGTTGTGGAAGTTGTTCTTCACGATGCCGTAGCCATTGCCCAGCAGCGACGTGCCGATGCAGTAGAACTGATCGGCGGAGATTTCGAGAATCTGCTTCATCAGGTCCTTCTGCTTGGCGGGGTCGCCCGTGCCCTGGAGTTGCAGATAGAGGTCCTGCTGCTGCTTGACCGCGGCGGGTGGTTCCTCCGGCGGGCAGGGGGGATTGGCCGGTTTGACAAACCAGACGTACCACGGCTCGGCATAGAACGACCCCTGATTGGAGGGGAAATAGCTTCGTGGTTCCAGCACGACCTCTAAGCCGCCATCACCGCCCCAGGTAACAGCGTCCGAATCGTTGGCGTAAACGTGCGCGCCCCAGATGGACTGGTCTTCCACCTTCATCTGCATATCCACACCGACCTGCTTGAACGTCGGCTGGATGAGTTTCAGCGAATCCACCATCTGGGGCGTCGCGGTGGACGCTTCCAAGACGAAGGAGATCGGCTTGCCGTCCGGCCCCAGGCGCATCCCGCTGCCGTCCTTCTTGGGATAGACCTTGTCGAGATATTCGTTGGCCTTGGCGAGGTCGAACTCGGTGTACTGCTTGGCGAGCGTCTTGTTGTAGTACTCCGACTCGGGACGCGGCGCGGCCTGCCACGGTTCGCCCACGCCGACGTAGACGGTGTCAATGATCTGCTGGCGGTTGATGGCGTAGGAGAGACCGATGCGGAACTCCTTCTTGTTGAAAATCTCCCGCAGCACCGGGTTCTTGCAGGTGAGGTTCAGGTAGATGATCATCGCGTTCATGCTGCTGGGGACCGTCTCGAAGAGGTGGTATTGCCCCTTCTGCTGGTTGTCCACGATGACCGGCTTGTTCTGGTTGGTGGCGATATTGCGGTCCTGCATGTCAATCTCGCCGTTGAGCGCCTTCAACAGCAGCGGCTGCGCGTCCTGCATGACGTCGTACGAGACCTTGTCAATGTAGGGCAGCTGGTTGCCGTCCGGGTCCACCTTCCAGAAGTAGGGATTGCGCTCGGCGATGACGCGCGTGCCCTTGCCATATGGTTCGGTGATCATCCAGGCATGGAGCGTTGGCAGGTCGGGGTTCGACCACATCGCGGTGGCCGGGGTTCCGGGCACGCTGCTGACTTTCAACTGGAAGAGTTTGACCCAGCTCTCAGCGTTGTTCTCCTTCATCGCCTGATCGAGTTTGGCGGGGTCGGCGTACTTCTTGTGGAACTGCTTCGCATAGTGCGCCGGGTATTGCGTCCAGACCTCGCCTGCGGGTATCGCCAGGTTCTGAACGAAGAGACCGTTCGGCTTCTCGAAGGTGATCGTGACGGTCTGATCGTCAATCTTCTTGACCCCCGGTGGGTTGACGCCCGCGCTCGGGGTCAGTTCCTTGTTCAGCACGATGTCTTCAATGTAGAAGACGATGTCGTCCGCGCCGAATGGCTGGCCGTCGGACCACTTCATCCCCTCGCGCAACTTGAAGGTGAACGCGGTGGCGTCGGCGTTGGCCTCGTACGACTCCGCGATATTCGGGATGACCTCGCTCCAGTCGGGCGCCCAGCGCAGCAGGTTCTGATAACCGATGGTGCGGGTCAGCCAGGCGGTGTCGCCGCCGCCGACCAGGGCGGAGCGCCAGTTGCCGCCAAACTGGCCGACCTTCTCGACCGGCGGTACCACAACCGGCGTCTTCGGCACGCGCTGCGCCACTGCCGGCAGCTTGCCGGCCTTCACTTGATCGGCCAGCGTTGGGGCGTCGTGGAAGGTCGCGGGAATCTTTGCTCCGGCCGCCGGTGTGCCGCTGCCGGCCGGTGTCGTCGCCTTCGTGGCGCTGGTCGTGGTGGCTGCCGCGCTCGTCGTCGCGGCGCCGCTGCTGGCGCTGCTTGACACCGCGCTACTCGTAGCCGCGCTGTTCGTGGCCGCGCTGCTGGTCGCGGACGAGGTCTTGGCCGCCGCGCCAGCGGTGCTGGTAGATGTCGAGGTTGTACCCACGGTCGGGGTAGCTGTCGCGCCGCCGCAGGCGGTGACGACGACACCGGCGACGGCGAGACCCGTCAGGCTGAGTAGCTTGCGCCGGGTGAGTACGATGGGAACGCGCGGCTCGTCCATGATCCCCTTCTCCTCCCTGACCACCAGTGACCCGTGACAACTCAGGCGCGCCCAGCGAGCAACCTCGGTTGCGAGGCCGCCTGATGCGCATGGCCGATCGGTTAGCAGCGTCAGAGCGAGTCTCTCCTCGCTTGCCCCTCCTTCCGTATCGTCCACTCAGGCTATCGCCACCTGCGTCCGTGATTTAGTTAGGCGGATGAACTTACTGGTTGATAGTAGCACGCGTTCGTGGGCCGGTCAAGTCGCTGAACCGATTGAGCGACAATCGTACCCCATCATTATTCCACTCGATGAAGTAATGCAAACCTGTGCAGTCCGGCTGCCTGAGCGGGCCGGTGAATGGAAATAGGCCGCCCATCCTCTCGTTGTCAATCGCGACGGGAAAATCTGTGGCATACTGTGTTGCCAATAGGCAACAATGTTGCTGATCAGCAACAGCACGGCGCTGTGCTAGGCGTCCGCCAGGCAGCAGACGAGGAGGGCACGCATGAGGCGTTCCCCGGCCAACGTAGACACCGCCGCTCGTGCGTCCACGGCAACTGCGTCATCTCCTGCTGACGGCGCACTCGCCACAGCGGAGCAGGCGGACCAGCAACTCTCCTCGCCAGCCCGGCGGCCAGCGCGACCACCCCTCAAGCAAGCCTTTCGCGCGCTCCGCAATTGGAACTACCGCCTCTTCTGGTGCGGACAAATCGTCTCCATGGTCGGCACCTGGATGCAGCGCATCGCCCAAGCCTGGCTCGTCCTGGGCCTGACGAACTCACCGCTCGCCCTCGGCATCGTCACCGCCTGCCAGACCGGGCCAGTGCTGTTCCTGGCGCTCTTCGGCGGCGTCGTCGCCGACCGCGTGCCGAAGCGCCGCCTGCTCGTGATCACGCAGACGGTGATGCTCATCCAGGCGTCCATTCTCGCGATTCTGACCGCCGGTGGCTGGATTCAGCTGCATGAACTCTATCTGCTCGCCGCCGTTCTCGGCACGGCCACCGCCATTGATAGCCCGACCAGGCAGGCGTTCGTCAAGGAGATGGTGGGGCCGAAAGACGTGCCGAACGCGGTGGCGCTCAACTCGATCGTGATGAATACCGCGCGGCTGGTCGGCCCCGCGCTCGGTGGTGTCACCATCGCGGTCATCGGCGTGGCCGGCTGCTTTACGCTCAACGCGGTCAGCTTCCTCGCGGTCATCGGCGGCTTGCTGCTGATGCGGCTGAACCTCCTCTACGATGTCCCCAGCCCGGCGCGCGGCAATGTCCTGAAACAGATCGGCGAAGGGCTGCGCTACGCCACTCACACGCCCGACATCACCATCGTGATGCTCCTGCTGGGTGTGATCGGCACATTCGGCTACAACACCAACGTCCTCCTGCCGTTGATCGCCACCTATGTGCTCCATGCCGGCTCGATCGGCTTCGGCGCGCTGACCTCGGCCATGGCCATCGGGTCGCTCGTCGCCGCGCTCGGCATCGCCTACACCGGCCATGTTTCACAACGCACCCTGTTCACCGGCGCGGCCGGCTTCAGCGCACTCCTCTTCTGCCTCTCCCTCGCGACGCACTGGGCCATCATTATCGTCGTGCTCGTCGTACTCGGCGTCTTCAGCATCGTCTTCACCGCTACCGCGAATAGCCGTTTGCAGCTCATCACCCCGCCGCACCTGCGTGGGCGGGTGATGAGCCTCTACACCATGCTCTTCCTCGGCTCCACACCAATCGGCAGTCTCGTGCTCGGCAGCCTCGCCCAGCACCAGGGTGTGCGGCTCGCGGTCGGCGAGGTCGCCATCGTTTGCGGACTGGGCACCGTCGCCGGACTGGTCTATATTCGCGGCCATCGCCAGCCGGCCGGCGAGGCCACCATGATCGAACAGCATCTCGGCTGAGGAGTTTGCGGCCGGACGCTCAGGGAAGGAGAGGGTTGGGAATGAGTACACCGATTACGCTTGCCGGCGCGCGCATTCTCGTGACGGGCGCGTCCACCGGCATCGGGCGCGCAACCGCTGAGCGCCTGGCGCAAGCAGGCGCCGCTGTCACCGCCACTGTGCGTCAGGAGGCCGACGGCGCGTCGTTGCGCGCGGCGGGCTGTGACGTCGCGGTCCTCGACGTGACCGACCAGGCGGCGGGCGCGGCGCTCGTGCAGCGCCTGGAGCCGCTCGATGTGCTGATCAACAACGCCGGTGCGTCGTATCGAGGCGCCATCGAGGAAGGCGACGACGCCGCGATCCGGCGCATCTTCGAGGTCAATTTCTTCGGTCCGTGCGCCCTGCTGCGCGCGGCGCTGCCCGGTATGCGCGAACGGCGGCGCGGCGCGATCGTCAATGTCTCCTCGATCTCCGGGCGGCTCAGCCAGCCGCTCAACGGCTACTACCCGGCCACCAAGCACGCGCTGGAAGCGGTCACCGAGGCGCTCGCCTACGAAGTGCAGCCCTTCAATATCCGCGTTGTGCTGATCGAGCCGGGCGGTGTGAAATCGGCCTTCCTCCCCAATCTCCAGGCCGAGCCACGCACCTACGCTAACCCCGCCAGCCCCTACGCGCCGCTGGCGCAAAAACTGGCGATCGGCGCGCCGCGCGGCAGCGACCCGGCAGTGGTAGCCGAGACAATCGTACAGGCGCTGACCGCGCCCGCGCCGGGCCAGTTGCGCTGGCCGGCGACGCCGGACGCCGAAGAAATCCTGGCCCAGCGCGCCGCCCTGGACGACGCGGCGTTCATGCGCTACAACACGCAGCGCCTCGGCGTAGATTGGTGAGGCGCTAGGCGTGAGTGCGTGAGTGCGTGAGTTGCTTAGGACGAGCACTGCGCTAGCAGCCCAGCACCGTGCTGACCGAAACTCTCTCACGACTCACGCACACACGCACTCAAAGGAGAGGGAATGAAGCAAGTTCTGATTACTGGTGCGAGTGGCACGATCGGCAGCGATCTGCGCGAACTGCTCGCCGGCCGCTACCAGTTGCGCCTGCAAGAGCGACCCGGCGGCAAGCCCGTCGGGCCGGCGCGGCCGGGTGAAACGATCGTGCAGGCCGAAATCGCCGACCTGACAGCGATGCGCGCCGCCGTGCGCGGCGTTGACGCAGTTGTACACCTGGCGGCGTCGGCCAGCGGACAGACGCCCTGGGACACGGTGTTGCACAACAACATCATCGGCATATACACGACGCTGGAAGCGATGCGGCAGGAGGGCGTGCGCCGTATGGTCTTCGCCTCGACCAACCACGTTACCGGCTACCACGAGTTGAAGGGCCGCCCCTGCTATCCAGATATGCCGATCCGTCCGGACAGCTACTACGGCGCGTCGAAAGCCTTCGGCGAAGCGCTGGCGCGGTACTACGTGGACGAGCATGGCCTGGAAGTGATCTGCCTGCGGATCGGCTCGTATCAGCCGGCGCCGCGCGGGGTTCGCCAGCTGAGCACCTGGCTTTCGCCGCGCGACATGGCCCAGCTCACCTGGCGCGCGATCGAAACCCCACTCACCTGGGGCATCTTCTACGCGATCTCCGGCAACGCGCGGCGCTACTGGGATATCGGACCAACGCAAGAACTGCTCGGCTACCAACCAGAGGACGACGCTGAGCGTTACGCCGACCGGGTTTGAGTAGAGGTCGCCGCCGAATGAATTCGGCGCTACATGGCCTGCGGCCACGAAGTCCCTCTGGGACTGGGACGGGTCAACCCGTGAATTACCATCCAGCCCCGGTATCACAACGAACCCAGTCCCCGAAGGGGGACTTCGTGGCCGTGAGGCCATGTAGCCCCGGATTTCAATCCGGGGTAGCTCTCATCGGCGCTGCGCCAGCAGACCGGCGCAGTGCCAATGATGAGCAGCTCTCTACTCTCTACTCCCCTACTCGCGCCGGTCCCGCGAAATGATGATAGCCGCTCAGGTCGCGCTGGCCAGGGGGCACGCTCCAGGCGACCAGCCCCGACTCTGACGGCAGCTGCCCTTGCCGCGCACAGGCCGTGAAGACCTGCTCGATGCCGGGGACGGCGCGGATGGTGTCGCCATCCCGGCCGGAAACAGTCGTCACGACGCCGGCGGGGAACGGCTGCACCGGCGCTGCTTCGGCCGTGCCGTTGACGACGATCAGATGAGCCTCGGCCTCTTCCAGGGTCGCGATGGCGCTGTCGTCGAGTACGCCTCGCACCCGTCCCGCGAAGCGGCGCACCATCTCCGGCCGCAACTGCGTGCTGAGGAGAATCTCTTCACTGACCTGCCCTTGTCGGTCGCGCAGCGTGACATGTTGCTGGTGGACCGTCTCCAGCGTCCCGCCGTCGCCGGTGATCGTAATCAACGGATTGATTGTCTCCTGGCAGGCATGCGTGAGCAGCACCAGCATCGTCGCGCCGCCGGCGAGTTGCACACGCAGACTACAGGTATCGAAGTTCTCGATGTCGTTGGCGCGGTAGAGTTCGGCGGCTACGGAAACCGGCGTCGCGGGCGCGGCCGGGGTCGCGCCCAGCCAGAAGAGCAGCAGGTTCACATAATGACTGAGCGCGTTGCTGAGTGGGCTGTCCAGCACCCAGGTCTCGTTGCGGCGCAGACGCCCCGCCCAGGCATTGCGGGTGAAGTATTTTCGCCCGCGCGGCCAGCAGGCCAGCAGTGTGGCCGACTGTATTGTGCCGAGCGCGCCCGCCAGCAGTCGCTGCTTTACGATATGCGTAGCCGGATCGTACATATCCTGAAAGCCGACCGCCAGCGGCAGTCCAGCGCGGTCGCGCGCGGCGCGCAGCAGCGCCAGATCGTCCACGCTCCCGACCACCGGCTTCTCGCACATGACGGTTTTGCCCGCCGCCAGCGCCTGTTCGGTGAACGGCCGGTGCAGTTCAATCGGCACCGGCAGCCAGACCGCCTCGATTGGCAGCGCCAGCAGTTCTTCGTAGCTCCCCGGCGTTTGCACGCCCGCCGCGCGCAGCGCTTGCAGGCGGTCGCCGTGCGTCGCCACGTCGGGCTCGTAGACGGCCAGCAGTCGCACCGGCGGATTGTCGCCGTGCGACTGCTCCTCCAGCAGCCGGCAGATGGTCCCGGCGTAGCCGCCCAGGCCCACCGAGCCGATCGCGACGGGCGGCGTCAGCGGTTCCAGCAGTCCGGGCAGATCGCCCGCGATCACGCTCGACACTCGATCTCTCCTTCACCCGCCCAGCGACCAGAGCGCGGCCGTCGTCCGTTCTGCCTCGCGCGCCGCGCCCAACGGGTCATGCACCGCCAGGTCGTTGAGCCGCTGGCTGAACGGTTCCGGCGTCACCGGACCGTCATAGCCGATCGCGCGCAGCTGGCCCATGAAGCCCGCCAGGTCCATCACGCCGGTCTCCAGCGGCAGCGCCCGCACGGTGTCAATCTGATCGTCGCGCGCGATGCCGGCCGGCGCGTCGTTGACATGCACCGCCACGACATCCCGCGCGGTAAGGCGGGTGAGATCGGCCGCCGTGCCGCCGGAGGTGTACAGATGCCAGGCGTCAAGCAGCACGCCGACGTTGCCCGTCCCGATCGCGGCGGCCAGGTCGAGCAAACCTTTCAGGTCGTAGATGAACTCGTGCCGAAACTTCTGGCGGAAGGTGCGCGGGCCGATGTATTCGATACCCAGCCGGCAGCCGGCATCGCGCAGCGCCGTCGCGACTGGGCGCAGGCGCTCGACGTGCCAGGCGAAGTTCTCGTCATACGCCCGCTCATTCGAGCCAGGCTGCATGACGGTCGTCGCGCGGTCGCAGCCAAGCTCGCGCGCTACGCTGGCGAGCGCCGGCAGCGCCTTGAGGTCGGCTTGCCAGCGTTCGGCATCGTCGCGCCAGGCGACGGGCAAGCCCCAGTACCCAGGTGTGATGCCGGCGTCCGCGAAGAGCGCGCGGAGCGCCGGTGCGCCCTGCGCGGCGGCACTTTCGGCCGCTTCCTTAATGTCGAAGGCCAGCCCGGCAAACCCGCTCTCGCGCGCCAATGCGATTGCTGCCGGCAACGCCAGCCCACGAATACCGATGGCCCCTGGAGCCAGGCACGTAAACATCAATCCTCCTTGCGGCAAAACGATAGACCCCACGGCGCATAACCCTAGCGCCGTGGGGAGCGAGTGTCAATCGAGTCGGCAGTCGCCGGTCGTCAGTCGTCAGTGGGTTCCGTTCAGCACGGCGCCTGACAGCTGGCGCGGTGTTCACCTGAACTTACCTGAGATGCTGTGCGAAGGAGGTTTTCGCACCAGATAGACGCCGACAAGAGCCGGGCGGTGGAGGGCGCCTGCCGCACTGGGCAAGATCGCCCAGGATTACATCGCCGGGAAATTGGGCAAAATGCGCGATGTCCCCGACCGCAATGCTCTGTAGGATGGTGATACGAGCCGCGACAGGGAGGTGTGACGGACTTCTCCTGCTGGTGCTGCATCGGTCTCGGCAACCGTGAAGGCGCGGACTTCACCCTGCCGCACAAGGACGGCTTCGAGTTCTCCCGCTTGCCCCGTCAGTAGGGAAGCCTGGCTCAGCACAGCCGCCGTCAACTGGGTTCCGGCCCTTGCTGGTGGCCGCACACGCATCTGTGACGTAGCGTGGACAACCATAGCGACAAGGAAGGGCTGGCAGAAAATGAACACTATTGTCATCAGTGACATTCACATCGGCAACAACTACAAGACTTGCTGGTACCAGCAGTCGGTACATGAGCCATATATGCTCGCGCTCCTGGATTATATTCTCCAGAATGCAAATACTGGCAATACCCCAATCAACCGCCTCATATTGCTGGGTGATCTGTTCGACTTCTGGACTTACCCACCGGATATGATTCCACCGACCATTGATGAGATCCTGGCGGCTAACCCGAATCTCTTTGCCTCTGGCGGGAAACTGGGCCAGGTGGTGGAAGCGCTGCATGGCAACGTGCAGTACATCCACGGCAACCACGATATCACCCTTACGCAAGAGGATCTCAATCGCATCCCAACCGGCCAGTACAAGATTCAACTGCTCCCCGATATGTATCCCGATGCCAGTGGGGTTCTGTTTACTCACGGGCACCTGGGCACCATGTTTAACGCGCCCGATCCCCGGTATCCGGGCGAGGTGCCGGTTGGCTATTTTGTGACCCGCACGATTGGGTACATGCTGGAGAAGACACTCGCGCCAGGCCAGACGGCCGCGGATCTGCCCAACCAGGGTTCGCCGTATGGCTTCAGCCTGTCGAGTTTGATCCCGGGACTGGCATCGCAGTTCACCAACCCCTCCGTAACCAATGTGTTGCTCGACTATATCGCGCAACGGTGCGGGTTGTCCGAAACGCAAGCGATCCAGATGCCGAATGGGGCGCCGGCAACGACGATCGCCGCTGCGAAGACGAAGTACGATGGGTTGTTCTCGTTATGGGTAGCCAATAATGGCGGCGGCGAGGCTGGTCTCACGATCGCCGCGAAAGCCGTGCAGGCCGACTATAGCGGCGACTATATGGCCTGGTTCGCCCAGAAGTTCGCGTTCGAACATAACTCAATCGGGGCAGTGCTGGGCCATACCCACGTTCCCAAGGTCGGTATCCAGCAATCTGCTTGCCGGTACATCAATAATGGCTTCGAATGCCCATCCATACCCGACATTGCCAATGGCCTGACGCATTGGAACTTCACCGCAGTTGGCGCGGACGGCAGTATGCAGCTCTGGCAGGTGGTGCAGCGGAATACGGCGTACCAGGTGCAACTCGCGAGCGCTCCGCCGGACCAGATCGTCTACTCGCCTTCGATGGATTATTCATGCTATGTCAAGATCACGAACAACGGCAGCCGTGACCTTGTCAGGCAGAATACCGCCGCTCAACAGGGCTACTACGTTGTTCCTCCTCCTGCCAAAATCGCGGCCAATACAACCGCCGAAATCTGGATCGAAGATTATGCTGGCGCCCAGGGCGCTGAAGGGGGCGTCACCTACAGTCAGGCGGACGGCAGCGGGCGGATGCAATTTACGTATGGCTGCCCGACCTTCTTGTGGAGCAACTATGCCACGGGAGGGGCCTATTTCATTGCAACCTCCGCCAATCCGCCCGCACCACCGTACCCACAGCGGAATCAGGTTCCGTCAAAGGGGCATCCCCTGTTTGTAGACTTCTTCACCCAGCCCGGGGCGGTCACCGCGACCACGCTGGCTGGCCCGGAGGCTGGTGCAGCAGTCCAGGAAGAAGCAGTAGCGGCCACCTGGGCGCCAACCAGCCTACTGGCGAAAGCGGTTGACCTCGCCGGGTTTGATTACGACCCAACGCAGGACATCATCTATTCCAAAATGGATGCACTCCAGCGGCGCTTCGGCTATGCCTATGGGTATGATGCCGCGGCGCTGGCGATGAGCGCGATTCTGGACTGTGAACCCATCTTCTTCGATTACGCCGGTAAAACCTGGATGATTGAGCTGTGGAAAGGCCAATATGGGCTGGAAACCGGCTGTGAGATCGGCGTCTATACCCGCACGATCGGCTCTACGTCGGCGGCCTATGCCTTGCTGGATGCGACGGTTGGCCGGCGAGAACATGATCCCAACCCCTCGCACAACCAGTTCTTTGACTGCGCGGCTGATAATGAATTGCTGGTGCTGTCATCAACCCTCCACCGGCAGGGCCAGACGCTGTTCTCCAGGGGACCGGAGCCACACTGGTGGCTGACGGGCTTCAAGTGGGGCGTGCTGTCTCAGCCAGCGGATCTCACTATGGATGTGTCGATCACCTGCCTGGACGCGGTGATGACCACCGCGCTGGTCAATGCGTTGCACAGCCTGGGCTATCAGAACGTGAACGTTGCGTCGAACACTGTGCGCTTCACGTTTGACACGCCGCACTCGTTCCAGCCGCGCACCGATTATCCGCAGGTCGTCGCCGCGGTCAACGTCGCCAATCAGGCGATCGTGAGTACCTACAACGGGTTCGGATTCCCGAATAACGATCCCAACAAGATACCTGCCCAGGACGATACCTTGATTCTGAACGGTATCGCCACATACAGCACAGCGTTCTTTAGTCAGGTCGTGGCCAACCTGGCGAAAGCAGCGGGGCTTGACCCAACCACGTTGATGAATACGCTGACGCACGCGTTTCAGGAGGCCGCCGCTGAGGCGGCGAACTTCCTCACCCAGGCAGGCTATGCCTTTGCCGACTGGATTAACTCCGTGGAGCGTTTTTTCGGCATCAACCTGGACTTCTCATGTATCGCGGCAGTGTCCAATGGTGGGCCATACGCATTGACGCTGGGCGATGTCGGAATTATTACTGGCGACTATCTCATTCCCCCTCCGCAGACGATCCTGCCTGGCGAAGAAGTACGCTTCTGGCTCAAGGATCCGAAACCCAGCATTCATGGGGCACAAGGCTGGGTTCAGTACACCTACGTGGACTCAAACAATAGCCAACATGCCGTCCAGTTTAACTATGACTGCCCCACCGGATTCTATTCGAACAGCGTCTCGATTACCCCGGCCGGATCGCCCTTCAACTTTTACACCCAGTCAGGCAGCTTCTCTTCCTCGAACTGGAGCCGCATGAATGATGTGAAAGGGAGCGGGCATCCACTGTACATCGGTGTTGTCTGGGGAAATTCACCGCCGCCGCACTGATACCGCATTGGCTGCCACGCAGCCATGCGGCGGCGCCGCCCGCTCGATTGTGCAGCCGCTCTACTGACGACTGCCGACCGACGACTGCCGGTTCGTCACAGCGTAGTGCGTCGCTACTTTCGTCAGCGCCCGGTCAATATCGTCCACGTCGGCGTCGCTGAAGCCTTCGCAGTCGCTCAAGGTGAGCATCCTGGCGGACATTGCTTCAGCCATCGGGCAGAGCGCCTCTTTGTACTCCGCGCCGGTGCGTGTGGTGTACGGTGAGCCGAATGGAAAGCCGCTGCTGCCATAGGTCTGCAACTCGCGCAGCACCGGCGTGTGGTAGACCGGCGGCACGTAGCCCGCGCCCGCCGGCACTCCCTCCGCCGCCAGCGCGCGACAGAACTCCGTCACCGGGACGCCCAGCGCCGCCGCGTCGTAGTGGAGCGGGTAGAGCCAGTAGGTCACGTGGTCGCCGTCGCGCTGGTGTGGCGGGCGCAGGCCAGGCAAATCGCTGACGCAGGCGTCGAGTCGCGCCGCGATCGTGCGCCGCCGCGCGATCACGCCGTCCACCTTGCCGAGCTGCGCCAGCGCGACCGCGCCTTGCAGTTCGGTCATCCGGTAGTTGGGCGCGAGGAAGAGGTGCGTGCGGCGGTCGCCGTCGCGCGGCCAGCCTTTGTCCGCGAAGAGGCGCATCCGCCGGGCCAGCGCGGGGTCGTTCGTGACCGTCAGGCCGCCATCCCCCGCCGACATGTGCTTCGATTGTTGCAGGCTGTAGCAGCCAATCCGCCCCTGCCCGCCGGTGGGACGGTCGCGATAGCCCGTGCCGTACGCCTGGCTGCAATCTTCGATCAGCACAAGATTGTGCTCGCGCGCCAGCGCCAGCAGCGGATCGAGGTCGGCGGGCTGCCCGAAGAGATGCACAGCGATGACCGCGCGCGTGCGCGGCGTCAGCTTGCGCGCGACATCGGCTGGGTCGAGGCACCAGGTCTCCGGGTCAATATCGGCGAAGACCGGCACACCATTTTGCATCAGGATCGGAATGATCGTGCCAAAGTCGGTGATCGGCGTGGTGATGACCTCGTCGCCGGGATTCAGATCGAGCGCGCCGACC
>DASUBC010000090.1:0-5604 GCA_035763465.1 Thermomicrobiales bacterium | reverse complement strand
GCCCGGCGAAATAGGCTGGCGACTAAAGTCGCGCCTGAATGGCGCCTCACGGCGCCACGAAGTCCGCCTTCGCGGACTATCTCCTACTGTGTTTGTGGTAAACGACAGCGTCATCGTGAGGATAGTCCCCGTAGGGGGACTTCGTGGCGCCGCAGCGCCATTCAGGCGCGACTTTAGTCGCCAGCCCGCCCTCCGTCCCGCCGTGCGCTATCGCGCAAATCGCACAACTGTGCTATCCTCGGCACAAGCATGAGGATGGAGTGCCCGCGACAGCGCGGGCCAACGAGGGAACGCGCGGCATGGGCGCGACGTCATTCGCCACGACGCCGGCACTGAAACCACCGCTGAAATGGGCGGGCGGGAAACGCTGGCTGGTGCCGCATTTACTGCCAATCTGGCAAGAACACGCCTGGCGTCGGCTGGTCGAACCGCTGTGCGGCGGGTTGGCGGTCGCGCTGGGGCTGCGGCCCGACCGCGCGCTCTTGAACGACATCAATCCGCACACGATCAATTTCTACCGCTGGCTGCGGCATGGCCTGCACATCACTATCCCGATGGCGAACGACCGCGCGCTGTACTACTCATACCGCGAACGATTCAACGCCCTGGTGCTGGCAGGCCGGGAAGCGAGCGTTGAGGCTGCCGCACTTTTCTACTATCTCAACCGCACCGGCTATAACGGTCTCTGCCGCTTCAATCGCCGTGGCGGCTTTAACGTGCCCTTCGGCCGCTATGGCCGGATCAACTACACCACCGATTTCTCGGCCTATCGCGCGCTCTTCGATCGCTGGCAGTTCACCACTGACAACTTTGAGCATGTGACGCTCGGCCCCGACGACTTCGTCTACGCCGACCCGCCCTACGACGTCGAATTCACGCAGTACACGAAGGATGGCTTCGGCTGGCCCGACCAGCTGCGCCTGGCGCGCTGGCTGGCGCGTCACCCTGGCCCCACGCTTGTCTCCAACCAGGCGACCGAGCGGATCGTGCGCCTGTACACCGACCTGGGCTTCACCCTGCGCTTCCTCGACGCCCCACGCCGCATCAGCTGCACCGGCGACCGCACGCCTGCGCGCGAGATGCTCGCAACACGCAACGTCTAATGATGTTGCAAGTTGCAGCTTCGGGGTCGGCAAACGCGCTGCTATACAGCCGACGCCGTGGCCGACCACAACCTGTGACCTGCTAACCTGCAACCTGCAACGCTACCTATGGCAGCTTCCCGATCCAGGTCGCGAGGCTGTCGGGGCCGTTGACGCGGACCCGGGGCATCGTGTAGGGGGTCTGGATGTTTTGCTTCACGCCATATTCTACAGTGGTCGCGGTAGAGTACCCCGCTTTCTTGACCTGGGCGACGACATTGGCGGTGTACTTGCCCGAGGGATAGCAGAAGGCGCTGATAGGATGGCCTAGCCCCTGCTCCAGAATTGACTTGCTCCCGACGATCTCGGCCCAGCTCTTCTCGGCGCTGGCGGCAGACAGGTCAAGGTGACTCAAGGTGTGCGCGCCGAACTCGATCTGGCCGGTCTTGTCGAGTTCCTGAAGCATCGCCCAGGTCATGTAGGCGTCCCAGCCGATGAAGTTGGTGATGATATAGCTTGTCGCCTTGAAGTGATGCTGCTTCAATACCGGCCAGGCGGCGGAGTAGAAATCGCGATAGCCGTCATCGAAAGTCAGCGCGATCGGCTTCGCCGGCAGCGGCTGCTGTCCGGCGAGAATCGCATAGACATCGCTCATCGTCAGTGTGGTGTAGCCGTGGTCGGCCAGGTATTGCATCTGCGCCGCGAAGCGTTCCGGCGGCACCGAAAGGCCGATCCCAATCGTATCCTTCGGGTCGGCCACCACGCGCACATAGTGATACATGAGGATGGGGATGACCGTCGTGCCGCGCGGCGTCGCTTGTTGCACGGTCAGCGTCGGCGTGGGTGGCACGGCCGTCGCGGTCGCTGGCGGTTGCGGCGGCGTAGTCACCGTCACCGTTGGCGCCAGCGGACGAGACGCCGCTTGCGTAGCTGGCTGGCGCGCGACCGTGCTGGTCGGCACGCTTGTTGCGGGCGGCGGCGCGGTCGCGGTTGCTGGTGGCAGCGTGGCTGTCGCCGGTGGCGGCTCGTCGCTCTGGGCCAGCTGATCCGGCGTGGCGCTGGCCGCCAGGCCGGGCAGCTCGCTGTTGGTAGTCGGGCTATTCGCGTGACCCGCCAGGGCAACGCCGAAGCCACTCAACGCGACACAGACAAGCAAACTCACGGCAACAACCAGCGGACCACGGCCGCGCACACGCAGCCGATCGGCCAGCACAGCGCCGATAGCAAAGACCACCAATAGCGGCAACGGCAGCGCCGAACGGCCACGACGGCGCCGGGCGTCAACCGGCGTTGGTCGCGCCTGAGTGCGTCCTGGTTTGCCTGGATTTTGCCGCACGACTGACCTACCCCGGCGCGCCCTACGGTCGCGCCCGCTACCCCCGCAAGCCCGTTGGTCGTTGTGCCGCGACAGACTATAGCCCGTGTCCGTACTCGCCGTCAACTCCGGTGGGACGGGTCAACGGTAGTTCCTCTCTGGCAGGTAGTGCCGATCTTCGAGTACCGTGCCGATAATGAGCAACTGTCGCCTACCACCTACCAGCTGCCAGCTACGCCAGCCGGCAGCCTTTCTGCCGCGCCCAGTGCTGTTCGAGCAGGTCAACCTGAGTGGCGATCATCGAGGCATAGATATTCGCGCCCTGCGGTGTGAGGTGGATGCCATCGTTCGCGAAGTATTCTGGGTGCCCGGCGCTCTCGCGCTGCCAGTCAATGAGCAGGGCGTTCTGGTACCGCGCCGCCCCGGCGGCCAGTGTAGTATTGACGGCGTTCTGCCATTCGCGTGGCACATGCACGTTGACGAAAATGACCGCCCGCACCCCGTGCAGTTGAGCCATGATCGCGTCGAAATCGGCGTCACTCATGGGGCCGTTGGTGCCGATGTGGATGATCACTATGTCGCCCAATTCACCTGCCGCCCGGCGCGCGGCCAGGATGCCGGGCACCTCCTGCGCCTGCCGGCCAACTTCGGCGTTGACCGTCAGGCCCGCGCCGAGATAGGCCGCGAGTGTGTCGGCCGAACCGACCATCACCGAGTCACCGATGGCGGCGATGCGGCGCGGCGGCGCTGGCGGGCAGGTAGGCAATGGCGTGGGCGACGGTTTGGGCGTAGGGATGACGCCAACGAGGGCGGGCGTTCCGCCAGTGGCCGAACTTGCCGACATCAGCGGAGGGGCGCCGGTTGGCGCCGCACCGACGGTTGTCGTGGCGTTCGCCCGGCCATTTGCTACAGTGGTTACGCGTGGTGAGGCCGACGCCGAAACCGTGAAGTTGACCGCTGTCGTCGCGAGGTAGGCCGGGGGCGCGGGCGGCCGGGCAGCGGCGACAGCCGCACTGAGCGCGACCATGCCGCCCAGGCCAGCG
This sequence comes from Thermomicrobiales bacterium, assembly GCA_035763465.1. GTDB lineage: Bacteria > Chloroflexota > Chloroflexia > Thermomicrobiales > CADCWN01 > DASUBC01. The sequence continues at coordinate 2,164 of DASUBC010000090.1, read as the reverse complement.
CCAGCGAGACCGCTCCACAGGTTAACTTGCCGCCGGCTGCGGGAGTCGGTTCTCGCCCAGGCCGCGCGCCAGGCGCGTTGCAGCGCGCCGGTTCGGATGGGCGTTTCCACGAACCGATAGGAGAGCGCGGCCAGCATAACGGCCAGGCCGAGCCGCAGCGCCAGGACCGGCAGCCCGGTCAGCGAGACATCGAGCTGCGGGCGGGTGATGACGAAGATCGGCCAGTGCCACAGGTAGAGGCTGTAGGAGCGCACGCCGAGCCAGCGTAGCGGCGGTAGTTCGAGCAGGGCCGGCAGCCAGCGCGCCCGGGGAGCGACCGTGGCCGCAATCACGAGCGCCGCGATCAGCGCGACAAGCGTGAAGCCGCCGCGATAGAGCGCCGGTGCAAACTCACTGAACCGAACGAAACAGCCAAGCAGCAGGGCGAGCGCGACAAACCCAGCGCCATCGAGGATGGCCGGGCGCAACGCCGTCAGCCGATTAGTCACCTGCCACGGCTGCCAGGCGAAGGCCAGCGCGGCGCCAAGCAACAGGGCCGCCGCGTGCGTGTCCGTGCCGTAGTAGAGGCGGGAAGGGTCAACGCCAGGCTGGTAGAGCGCGGCCATCCAGGCAGTCGAGAGAGCCGCCGCCGCCAGTGTGGCGACCAGTATCCAGCACGACCGCCAGCGCCGCAGCGCGAATTGGAGTACGGGCGGCCAGAGCAGGTAGAACTGTTCTTCAATCGCCAGCGACCAGAGGTGTTGCAAGGCCAGCGGTCGCCCGACCGCCTCGAAATACGACTGCTGCTTGACGATGAGATACCAGTTCGTCACGTACGCGAAGGCGGCCAACCCGGCCGCGCGCAGCCGGCTGACCTGGCCGGGCAGCGCGAGCACGGCGAACGCCAGTGCGACGATGAGCAGCACGCAGAGCGCCGGGAGCAGCCGGCGTGCGCGCCGCAGCCAGAACCGCTTGAGGTCGAGTCGTCCGTGCTGCCGCCACTCAGCCAGCAGGAGTCCAGTGATCAGGTAGCCGCTGATGACGAAGAAGACGTCCACGCCCAGGAAGCCGCCTGGCAGCCAGGAGAGGCTGGCGTGATAGAGCAGCACCGCGACGACGGCCAGGGCGCGCAGGCCATCGAGTCCCGGCAAGTACGGCAGGCGGCCGGGCGCGGCGCCGTGCTGGTACGGATGCTCAGTGCCCCATACTACCGGCCGTCTGATGAACAGACGGTGCGAAAAAGTCTTACCCCGTGTACGCATCAGGAGCGCATAACCACCTCATCCCAAGTTGGATGCTCTTTGCGGTTTCCGTAATGGTATTTCTGTCAACGCGCGGTATCGCGCGACTAACGCCTGGCCCATGCGCTCTAACGCGGCAGCCCTCAATTGGTTATGGTTCGGAGCGAGAAACACCTACGCTATGTCGGCCGCGGCAGCCTGCCTGGCCTGGCGGACCATCGCTTCGGAGAAGGTTGACCAGACCAGCGGAATGAGCAACGCCCCGGTGGCGGCCCCGAGCCAGAACGGCGCGGTCAGGCCGAAACGGTCGGCCAGCAGGCCGCCGAGCAGCGCGCCCGGCGCTGCGCCGCCATATTCGAGGAGCCGGTACGCGCTCTCGACTCGCCCCCGCAGTCCGGCGGGCGCCAGCTCTTGGCGCAACGAGGTCAGGAGCGCGCCCCAGACCACCGCGTGAGCGCCGAAGAAGGTGAGCACTGCCCCGGCCAGCAGCGGGCTGTGGGTGAGCGCGAGCGCGGCCGGCGTCGCGGTCTCGATGCAGATCGCCAAGCGCAGCGTGCGGCCCGCACCGAGCCAGGCGATCACCCGGTGGGCGACGAGGCTACCGGCCACGCCGCCGATGCCATAGGTCGCGACGAGCACGCCATAGCCCATGGCGCCAAGGCCCAGACGCTCCTGCGCGAAGAGCACCATAATCGAGACCTGCGCGACCAGCGTGATATTCAGCAGCGCCAGCGCGAGCGCGAGGGTCCGCAGCAGCCGGTGCCGCCACAGCCACCGGATGCCGGCCACAATCTCGGCACGCAGATCACTCGCTGGCGCATCCACCGCCCGCGCGACCTTGAACGTACCCTGCAACGCCAGGATGAGCGCCGCCGCTGCCGCCAGCCCGCCCGCGCCCAGCAAAAAAGGCAGCGCGGCGGCCAGCGCGAAGAGAATCCCGCCCA
>DASUBC010000089.1:0-6550 GCA_035763465.1 Thermomicrobiales bacterium | reverse complement strand
TGGCTTCCAGATTCCCGCTGTGCCAGGCGGCTGCCCGCGCCAGCAGCAAGGTCCAGACTTCGTCGCGCATCACGAGCGTGCCTCCTTCCGTCATCCACTATTCCTATGAGACACGTGCGCCATCTGCTCGGCCGTGGCGATCGTGGCCGTCGGTCGGGCTGTCAGCGTACCTCAGGCCGGTTGGGGCAGCCGCCCGGGCTGCACTGCGGCAGCGCCAGAGCAACGCGCAGTGCGGGCGCCACTACACCGCGACGTCCTGGGGGCGACGAGACACGGCGCTACCGCGTTCGCATGGGCAATGCCACCAGATTGCCGTCTCCAGCGCGAAAGGGGACACAGCACACCATGGTACCGGTTCCGATAGGCCAGTAGCCGTGATGTAGACCGTGCGGATGGTTACCGGCCAGCATGCCGAGCATGGTGGGGATACCCTGCGTGCGGCGAAATAGCCAGGAAGGCGGTCTGACAGCCGCAGTACGTCGCGCCAGATTCTGCAGCGATTGTGGCGATGATCTGCATTCTCCTCGACCTGCACATGCCGGTCGTGGACAGGTGGGAGTACTCTCGTATGCAGCGCCAGTGCCCCGGCCCACCCGCGCCGATCGTGGTCCTGATGGCCACACGCGCGGCGGCAGGGACGATACCCGCGTCCGCATGGAGGCGACCGTCCATCTCAGGGACCGCGCCGCCGCCCAGAGCGGGGTAATCAGCCCCGCCGGAAGTTGCGTACTACCCGCAACCTGCGGGGCCATCGCGGTCCATCCACCGCCGCCGGTGAATTCCAGTCTGCTGCACCAGCGGGACGATGCCCCGCTGCCCACTGCACTGGCTGAGCGAAGGCGGCGGCTTGACGGTGCGCGGGCCGCGTGCTACGGTCGCCATGACAGCAGACGTCCGATGTCATGTACGCGCTGCGGCGGCGCGATAACTGGAGCACGACCCATGGTCAGGCTGCGTTTCGCTCAGGCCGGGGTGTCGGCCATCCATGCCAATCATTACCGTGAGACGCTGGGGCTCCTGACCGACGAGGTCGAACTAGTCGGCTTCTACGACCCCGACCCGGCGGCTGTGCGCCCCAACGTCAAGCCCCCCTTCACCGACGTGCCCTTCTACGACAGCGTCGCCGACCTGCTCGAACAGGCGCGGCCCGATGCCGTCCTCGTCTCGACCTACAGCCGTGACATGCCCGACTGGATGCGCCAGGTCGCTGGGGCCGGCGTCCACCTCTGGACCGGGAAGCCGCCAGCCGTCCATTCCAGCCAGCTCGCGCCGGTGGCCAGGGCGCTAGCGCGCCACCAGCTGGCCTTCTCCTGCGGTTACTCCTGGCGCTTCCACCCGATTACCCGGCTGATCAAGGAGACCTACGACGCCGGCCTGCTCGGCAAGCCCTACTCGATCGAGTTGCGCTACCTCGCCGGTCATCTGCGCTATCGCAACCCGCACCACTGGATGTTCGATCCCGCCCTGAGCGGCGGTGGTATCCTCAACTGGGAGGGCTGTCACTGGTTCGACCTGATGCGCTACATCACCGGCGCCGAGGTCGCGAAGGTCACGGCGATCGAGGCGAAGGTCAGCGACGAGCGCCTGGCGATCGAGGATGCGGCGGTGGTCTCCTTGCAGTTCGCCAACGGGATGATCGGCAGTCTGCACACCGGCTTTTTCATGCCGGGCGACAGCGAGATCTCGATCGGGCTGCGCGGCGCGCTCGGCTGGGCGAAGTGGGACGTGGGCACGGAGCGCTGCACGATCAAGAGTATGCACCCGGCCTGGGCGACCGCGCCGGTGCGCACCTTCGACATCCCGAAAGCGACTGTGCCAGGCTATGGCCCCGAAGGTCTGGCGCTGATGCAAGCCTTCGTGGCCGCCATCCGCGGTGAGGGGCCGAGCGGCTACACGATCGATGACGCGATCCGCTCTTTGCAGATCATCGAGGCGGCGCACGAGGCAGCCCGCACCGGCCGGACGGTGGCGTTGGCGGTGTGAACTGGCGTGCCAGGCGGCCGTCGCTTCGTCGGGCCGGGTTTTCTGCCTGCACATCGGCCAGCAGGCGGCTAAACGGAGCGATTGCGATGGCAGCGACTACAACGGCGCTCGATTTTGCCCGGTCGTTCTGTTACTACATCCCGCGCAGCCAGCCGATCTGGGTGCGGATTCAGGCCGAGTGTCGCTGCGAGATCGTGGATAACGCCACCGGGCGTGCCGATGCGTATGTGCTGGGTGTCAGGACGCAGACCGGCTTGCGGACCACCCCGCCATCGGACGCGCTCGACCCCGGCTACGACTTCTGGATGATCTTCTCGCGGCGGCACATCTTCGTCCGGCGCGGGCATACCTCGGTCTACACGCGCAACCCGACGCGCGTCCCGGTGGAGGAGTTCGTGACGACCGGCTGGCAACTTCGGTCGGCCCCGGCGACGGCGCTCGATTCGCCCGCCGCGATCCTGGCCGCGCTGCAAGCCGGGCGCGTGATCGTCGCGCGGACGTCGTTCGCCGCTGCCGATGGAACACGCACCTACGCGATCGAATATCCGGTGAAGTGGGCCGACGGCGACGCCACAAACGATGCCTTCCGCGTGGAGACTGGCCCAGTCGTGCTGCTCGACCCGGACCGGGTGCGCGTGGGCACGCCGCCCGCGTTCGACGATTTCCAGTGGGCGTACCTCGACTACCACGCCTTCGACACGGTCCGCTGCCTGCTGGAGCGCCCGACCTCGATCCTCTCCGCCGCGACCTATCAGGCGTCGCCCGCCACGCCCCGCCGCCACCCTGCGCTCAGTGCCGAGCAAGTGGCGCAGATCGAGGCGCGGCTCTACGAAGGCTGGGACACGCCGATCCCGCCCGCTGCACTGCGCCAGTTGCTGCAAACCGACCACTACTCCGCCGTCGAACATCGTCAGGCCAAAACGGTCCTCTACGCGCTCGACCAGTAGCGGCTGAGGTAAACAAGCAAGGATCCGGCATCGCGCTCGCCACGGAAATCGCCGGGACTGGGCTACGCTGGCCCCTGCCGATGCTGCGGACCACCAGCGAAGCTTGCCGATGCCATTCCTCGGCCGCCACATCAGGGCGTGGCGTGACCGCCAGCTCCTCTCCGATCGGCGATAATGCCCCACACGGATCGCCAGATAGGGCGAAGGGAGGTGGCGCGTGATCCAGGCAGCGGACGTCGTCGTGATCGGTGCGGGCGCGCTCGGCGCGAGCACCGCCTTCCACCTTGCGCGCGAGGGAAACCTGCGCGTCGCGCTGGTCGAGCAGCACGCGGTCGCCTCGCAGACCTCGCCTCGCGCCGCCGGGCTGACCTCGAAGGCGCGCGGCACCGACCTGATGATGCGCCTCGCCGACCTCGCGGTGCGCAAGATCGAGCGGTTCGCCGCCGAGACCGGCGAACCGCTGGTTTACCACCAGACCGGCGCGCTCAAGATCGCCCGCCTGCCCGAGCACGTCGCGCAGTTGCACCGTGAGGTGGCCCGGGCGCGCGAGCTGGGCGTGGAGCTCGACTTCATCTCGCCCGCCAAGGCGCAGCGGCTCACGCCATTTCTCCAGGATCGCGGCATTCTCGCCATGATCTACTCCCCCACCGACCTCTACCTGGAGCCGGTCCAAATCCCGCTCGGCTACGCCCGCGCCGCGCAACGGCTGGGCGCTGCAGTCATCGAGCAGACCGCCGTCACCGCGATCACCACCCGTGACGGCGCGATCACCGGGGTGGTGACCGACCAGGGGGAGATCCGCACGCCCGTTGTCGTGGACGCCGGCGGCGCCTGGACGCGCGTCGTCGGCCGGATGACCGGCGTGGATATTCCGCTCGTCCCTACCCGCCACCAGCTCGTCATCACCGAGCCGATCGACGGCGTCGAACCGTCGCAGCCGATTGTCCGCGTGATCGACGTGAACGTGTACATCCGCCCCGAACAGGGGGGGCTGATGCTCGGCGGCTACGAGCCCGATCCGCTGCAATTCGACGCGAGCGCGTTCCCCCACGGCTTCCAGCTCAAGGACCTCGCCCTCGACCTCAGTGTCCTGCGCCGCTTCGCCGACAGCGTCGCCGAACAATTCCCGATCCTGCGCGACTTCAACGTCCGCGAACACCGGGGTGGCCTGCCGACGATGACGCCCGATGGCCAGCACATCGTCGGCCCCGTGCCGGGGGTGCGCGGCTTCTTCGTCGCCAGCGGCTGCAACGTCGGCGGACTTTCAATCGCCCCCGCCATCGGCGACGTCCTTGCCGCCTGGATCAGCGACGGCGCCCCGCCTTTCGACCTCGCACCCCTCAGCCCGGCCCGCTTCGGCCCCGCTCGCCTCGCGGAGGACCGGTTGCGCGGCGAATGCCGCTGGCAATATGCCCACCATTACGCCAGCGAACGGTAATATCTGCGGGATCGAACGACGCCGGCACCGCCCAGGGATGTTCGGTCGAACGCCCTTGACCTGGCCGTTTTGTCCGTCCGCGTCCAGTCCGTGGCGCTTCTGCAGTCGGAGTGTCAGAAAACCCCGCTGGGCGGAGTCAACAGCCAGGCCCGGCGCTGTCCACCGTCCATCGCCCCGACGACCGAGAACGGCTCGGCCCCGCGCGCGATCGCGTCGGGGAGCAAGGCATCCGGCGACTCGTGGGAGAGGTCCTGCCTACAGGCGAAGAACCGCAGGAACGGCCGGTGCCGTAGCGTCGCGCGGCCACTAGTACCGCCGGCGGATCGCGCGGTACTGGTGCTCCTTGCTGGGCGGGTCCACGCCTGACGCCAAGCGCTGCTCCTCGTGCGGCCCGAGACGCTCTTGGGCTGGAATCGCGCGGGCTTCCGCGCGCTCTGGCGACAAAGGTCGCGCCCGGGTCCAGGCCGCCCGCCGCTCCCGGCGACGACGGTTGCGCCGATCCGCCGGCTGGCGGCCGAGAACCCGCTGTGGGGCGCCAAGCGGATCCTGGGCGAACTCCGGAAGCTGGGTATTCGCCTGGTCAAGCGCACCATCCAGACTTATCTGCGCGGCTACCGCCCTCCACGGCCGCGGGGGCAGAGCTGGGCCACGTTCGTGCGCAACCACGCCGACGAGATCTGGGCCTGCGACTTCCTCCCCGTGACTGACCTGCTCTTCCGGCAGATGTACGCCGTCGTCGTGATCGCGCTCGGCTCCCGGCGCGTGGCGCATATGGGCGTGACGCGCCACCCGACCGACGCCTGAGTCGCCCAGCAGCTGCGCGAGGCCACCCCGTTCGAGACGCGCCCGCGTTTCCTGAGCCGGGATAACGACGCCAAGTACGGGCCACGATGCGATCGGATGGCCGCCGCCAGCGGCATTCGGGTGCTCCGCACACCCATCCACGCGCCGCAAGCGAACGCGACGTGCGAGCGCTTCCTCGGCAGTGTGCGCCGCGAGTGCCGCGATCAGGTGCTCGTCCTCGGCGAATATCATCTCCGCCGGGTGCTCCGCGAGTACGTCGCGTACTTCAACCGGGAGCGAACGCCCGGTGGGATGCGCAACCTGGCAGCACCAGTGTGCGCCGTGCCGGTACTGGGTGGCCTCCACCAAACCTATCAACGCGCAGCGTAGCAGTAGCAGACGATTTTGTAGCCATAACAGGTGGCCCAGGCAGGCGATCTGGGCGGGGAGGGTCGCGGGCAGCGCGGCCAACCGGCGCTCCCAGGTCCGGCGCGCGGGGAAGCGCCCGTTCGGTAGCGCCAGCAGCGCCCGCACTTGGCCCATCTCGGCGGTGGGGTGGTCGAGAACGGGCAGTAACTCAGGTACCTTGTGCAGATGGCGCACAATCATGACCACCACCGCTTTGACCAACAGCCGGTCGGGGTAGGGGCGGGGACGCCCGCGCCCGCGCTTCGGCGGCAGTGGCAGTTCAGGGAGCCGGTCGACCAGACGCACCAGCGTGACAAGCAGCGACACAGCGGCGAGCCTCCAGCGCACCTTCACGCCATCCACGGTCCAGCACCCGGGATGCTGCGGAGGCGGGCCACCAGCGGTCAAGCCACTGCGTGGCCCCACGATTTATGACCAGCCCTCATCTAAAATATCGTTGAATAGGCTGTGGTCTGAGATTATTGACGAGTACGTTTGGAGCCCACTATCCATTGAACGGTCCACCTGACGAACAGCCGCGCCACAGCCCATGGCTCTGCCCCGCCGCGAGCGGGTGCGTGTCCGGCAGCACGCCGGCCGCGTCGCCAGCGCGGATCACCGGCGCCTCCAGCAGCTGGGCCAGCTCGGCCAGCGCATCGTGCGCGAAGGTGGCGCGCACGTCCTCGCGCACCCAGATGACTGGCCGGCGGCTCGTCCGGATGTGGCCGACCAGCTGCCCGAGATTGGCCTCGGTTAGCCGGATGGGCGGGATGACCTGGTGCGCGTAGGGTGTCATTCTGCGTGATGGCGAAGAATCCATTCCGCCCACTTTCAATCGCCTCGCTCTGCCTCCCCCACCGACACCCCACGATCCCGCCTTTGCCACTATACTGCGGCGCGCAGTCATGAATCTGCGCGGCGGTCCCGGTTGGGGCACCGGTGAGTGAGGGTTGGGATGACACCGTTGCGCGCGGGGATGTTCCGGTTGCTG
>DASUBC010000088.1:0-5794 GCA_035763465.1 Thermomicrobiales bacterium | reverse complement strand
CCGATGAGGTGTTCCCCGGATTGGCGAGGCGGTGGCGTGCAGGTGGGGCACGGGATTGAAATCCCGTGCTGGGCAGGCTTCGCCTGGACGAAGTCCGCGGCGCGGACTGGCGACAGACCTACGTCGGTAGCGCCACACGCGCCAGCGGAACACAGTGCGCGGAGCGCACTTCGGTCACCCGCATGGGTGTCCAAGCCCGGATTTCAATCGGGGGCCACCACCCGCCAGGCCCACTATCTTGTCCGCCCACCACCGCTTTGGTAGGATCGGCGCGGCAAAAACGATCATGTCGCGTACTGACCGGAGGAGCATCTATGACCAGTGAGACCGTACCGGCCACGCCCGGTCCCGTTCCGTTCCGCGCCGAGGTCAAGCAGCTGCTGCAAATCCTGGCGCATTCGCTCTATACCGACCGCGAGACCTTCCTGCGCGAACTCATCTCCAACGCGTCGGACGCGCTGCACCGCGTCCAGTTCGAGATGCTGACCAACCGCGATGTCTTCGACGCCGAGGCTGAGCTGGCGATTCACATCACCGTTGATGAGGCGGAAAAGACGATCACGATCGCCGACAGCGGCATCGGCATGACGGCCGAGGAGCTGGCGGAGCACCTGGGCACGATCGCCCATTCAGGCGTGCGGACGCTGCTGGAACAACTGGAAGCGAGCCAGCGCGGCGGTCTGATCGGGCAGTTCGGCGTCGGCTTCTACTCGGCGTTCGTCGTGGCCGACGAGGTCACGGTCATCTCCCGCTCGTACCGGCCCGACGCCCAGGCAGCGCGCTGGCACAGTCGCGGCGACGAGACCTTCACCATCGAACCGGCCGAGCGCGAGCACCGGGGCACGTCGGTCATCCTGAAACTGAAGGAGGACGCCGCCGAGTTCGCCGCGCCGTGGCGCCTGCGGCAGATCGTCAAGCGCCACTCGGATTTCGTCGCCTTTCCGATCTACGTCGGCGACGAACGCGCCAACCAGCAGACCGCGCTGTGGCGCGAGTCGCCGCACCAGGTCGAGGCCGGGGACGCCGCGAAGTACGATGAGTTCTATCGCGAACTCACGCTGGACGCTGCCCCGCCGCTGCTGCATGTGCATGTGTCGGCTGACGCGCCGCTCGACCTGCACGCGCTGCTCTTCGTGCCGGCGAAGTTGGAGCGTGGCGTGCTGGAACGCCGCACCGAGGGGACGATCCGGCTCTACTCGCGCAAAGTGCTGATCCAGGAGGCAGCGTCCGACCTCCTGCCCGCCTATTACCGCTTTGTCGAGGGCGTGGTTGATAGCGAGGACTTGCCGCTCAACGTGGCCCGCGAGACTGTGCAGAGCAGCCCGATCCTCCAGCGCATCCGGCGCACGCTGACCGGGCGGCTGACGAAGGCGCTGGCGGAGCTGGCCGAGGAGGATGCGGAGAAATACGCGACGTTCTGGCAGGAGTTCGGCGTCTTTCTGAAGGAAGGGATCGCCGCCGACCCCACGGCGCGCGACGCGCTCCTGCCGCTGCTGCGCTTCCACAGCACGAAGTCGGAGTCGCTGATCAGCCTGGCGGACTACAAGAGCCGTGTCGCCGCCGGCCAGACCGAGATCTATTACGTGCTGGCCGGGGATTTGGAGAGCGCCCGGCGCAGCCCGCACCTGGAGGCGCTGGCCGAACGCGACCTGGAGGCGCTGCTGCTGCCCGATGTGGTGGACGCCTTCATGCTCAGTGGGCTGCATGAGTTCGAAGGGCTGCCGCTCCGCAATGCCGACGACCCCAATCTAGTGCTGCCGGGCCAGGCGAGCGCGGCGGCGGGCGATGCCGCCGACGAAGCGTTCGGGCGGCTGGCGGCGCGGGCGCGCGAGGTGCTGGGCGAGCGCGTGCGGGACGTGCGGCCTTCGACCATGTTGCGCGCCAGCCCGGCGCGGCTGGTCTCGCCGGAAGCCGGCCCGGAGCGCGAGCTGGCCCGCCTCCAGCGCCTCTTCGACCGCGACTACACCATCCCGCCCAAATACCTGGAATTGCATCCTGGCCATCCGCTGATCGCCGACCTGGCGCGCCTGGTTGACGAACACCCGGACGACGCGCTGATCGCGCCGCTGATCGAGCAACTCTATGACAGCGCGCTGCTACTGGAGGGACTGCATCCGAACCCGGCCGGCATGGTCGAGCGGATCGAACTGCTGATGGAAGCCGCCGCGCGCGGTACGCGCTGACCGGGCCACGCAGAGTCGTGAGTCGTGAGTTGCTTGGGATTGGCTCTGCGCCAGTAGGTAGGCATTATGCTGGTCTAAACCCTCTCACGACTCACAACTCACGCCTTCACGCTCTACTCCCCGCTCGTAGCGTATACTGTCGTGATATCTGTATGCAGGCTGGCGCACCGCCTCGTGGTGACGAGGGACTGGTAATGAACCTGTTCTGGATCGTGCCGGATTTTCTGATCGCCGTGCTGGCGACATGGCTCGGCGCGGGGGTGCTGGCGCGGACACCGCGCTACCAGGTGTCGCGCGTCTTCGCGCTGCTGACACTGCTGCTCGCCCTGTGGAGCACGGCGCAAATCGGCGAATACCTGACCGGCGCGGACGGCGTGCGGCGCACCTTACACGGTTGCGAGGCTACGGCAGCGGCGTTGCTGCCGGCGGCGCTCTTGCACCTTGTGCTGGCCTTCACGCAGGGACGGCGCTGGGGCCGGCCGCAGCGCGCCGCGCTGATTCTGGCCTATGCGCTCGGCGCGGTCGTCGCGGTTCTCAGTCTCACCGACCGCCAGCACCCGATCGCCGTGCGGCCACCCAACCGGAGCCTTGCCGGGCTGCCCGGACCAACCGTGGGTTGGCTCTGGATCGGCGTACGCGCCTGCATCCTCGGGCTGGCGGTGTGGTGGGTCTGGCGGGCGTGGCGCGCGGAGGGACAGCAGGGCGCGCGGCGCGACCAGTTGACTGTGCTCTTCGCCGCCGTGGTCTGCGGCGCGGTCGGCGGCGTCTTCGAGATTGTGCTGCCACAGGTCGGCTTGCCGGACCCGTTCGGCGCGGTGCTGATCGCCAGCGGCCTGGGCCTGGCGGCCTACGCGGCGATCGCGCAGCGTGCCTTCCTCGCGCCCGGTCTTGCCCGGCGCACGTTCTTCTACTCGCTGGGCGCCGGTGTCGTCACCGCCGTCTATGTCGGGTTACTCCTCGGACTGGAGAAACTGGCGCGGCGTGTACTGGACATTGACGCGCCGGTGGTGACCGGGCTGGCGCTGGTGCTCACAATCGCGCTCTTCGATCCGGTGCGCCAGCGCGTCCGCGCGCTGCTCGATCGCGGCCTGCCCCGGCGCGACCTGGCCTACCGGCGGCTCCTTCGCGCGCTCGGCGACGAACTGCTGACCACGCAGCGGCCCGAAACGGCCATCGGCCCGGCCCTGACGCAGCTCTGCCGCGCGCTACGCATTCGTGACGCCGCCATCTTCGCGCCCGGTGGCGAACCGCTCGCCACGTTCGGCTTGCGCCCGCCAGCCACGGCCACGACCGGCGCGCTGCTTGTCCTGCCGCTAGCCGCCAGCGATCAGACCTTCGGACAGCTCGTCCTCGGGCCGAAGCGTAACCGGCTGCCGTACAGCGAGCGGGAGACCGACCTGCTCGCGAACGCCGCCGCCTTCGTCGCCACCTCGCTCCAGCTGGCCGAGCGGCAGGCCAGCCAGGCGGCTGCGCTCGACGCGCTCACTCAGGAGCGCGCCGCGCTGCTGGCCCAGCGCGACACCCTGGCCCAGGCGTTGAGCGAGGTCGCGCCGCCCGCGCCCGACCCGGCCGCCAGCACACGCGCCCTGCATGTCCACGCGCTCGGCCCGCTCCGCGTCGAGCGCGACGGCGAACCGGTCCGGCAGTGGGGCGGCGCGAAGGCCGGGACGCGGCAGGCGGAGGCGGTCTTCGCCTTCCTCTTCGACCGAGGCGAGCGCGGCGCGGCCAAAGACGAATTCCTCGACGTGATCTGGCCCGATGTGGACATCGAGAAAGCCGACCTCGCCTTTCACCGCACGCTCGGCGGCCTACGCCGTACGCTGGAACCAGACCTCAAGCGCGGCAGCGAGGCGACGGCGATTAGTTATCACAACGACCGCTACCGCCTGGACCCCGCGCTGATCGCCTGGAGCGACGTCGCGGCGTTCAGCGAGCAACTCGCCGCCGCCCGCCTGGCAGCGGACCCCGCCGCCGCGCTCGCGGCGCTCGAAGAGGCCCGCGCGCTCTACCGTGGCGATTACCTCGACGACTGCCCCTTCTACGGCGACAGCGAGTATGTGGAGGAGCGGCGAACGCTGCTGCGCGGCCAGTTCGTAGACCTGCTCCTCGCGCTCGGCGAACGCTACGAGGCGCGCGACGACACGCCGGCCGCCGCCGCCTGCTACCGCGAGGCGCTGCAAACGACCGGCGACGACTGTCTGCGCGCGGAGGCGGGCCTGGCGCGACTGGGGCGCGTCAATCAGCCGGGCGGCCGGGTGAGTAAGGCCGGAGACTGACGGCGCGAACAGGCGCCGGCTATTCTTCCGCCGCGCGTGGCCGCACCGTTTGCAGCAGGACGCAGCTGACGAGCATCATCACGCCCGCGAAGATGAAGGTGAGGCGGTAGCCGCCGCTGGCGTCGGCGAGCGCGCCGCCGATCAGGGCGCCGAGCGGCTGGCAGAGCGACCAGAGCATCGAGCCAAGTCCGGTGAACTCGCCCGCGCGCCGCTTCGGGATCAGGTCGGCCAGCATCGGCACCGCCAGCACGGTCGGAATAGTATTGCCGAGGCCGACGAAGACGATCGCCGGCAGAATCTGCTCCATCGTGCGCGCCTGCGAGCTGATCAGGATCGCGACGCCGTAGAAGAGTAGCCCGGCCGACTGCACCGGCTTCTTGCCGTAGCGGTCGCCGAGATACCCGGCGGGGTAGGCGAAAATGGCGGTGCAGAGGACGATCAGCATCACCAGGAAGAACGCCTTGCCGTCGCTGAGGCCGAGTTCGTGGACGCCGAACCGCGTGAGGAAGGGCGCGGCCGACCCGCCGCCGAGCCAGAAGAAGGTCATTGCCAGCGAGTATTTCGCCACTTCGCGGTAACGCAGCACGTCGCGCAGGTACCGGCCCGGCGCAAGCGGTGGTCGGGCGGCGGAGCGCGCCGCTGCCGCCAGTGGTGGCTCGCGTACACCGGCGAAGGTGACGCCGAAGCAGAGCAGCAGCCCGGCGGCGGTGGCGAAAATCACCACCCGCTCGTGCGTCTGCCAGAGCACGGCCGCCAGCAGCAGCATGACGACCTGACCGGCCATCGCGAAGATGCCCATGAAACTGCCGAGCCGCCCACGCTGGCGCTCCGGCGTCATGTCGGCCAGCAGCGCCAGGTAGGGGTCGGCGGCCACGGCCAGCAGGAAGGAGAGCACCGCGACGACGGCCAGCATCGGGACAAGCGGCGGGTGGAAGGCCAGGAAGACGAGCGCCAGCGCGGTGAGCGCCGCGCCAAGCAGGAAGTAGGGCCGGCGGCGGCCGAAGCGCGTGCGTGTGCGGTCGCTGAGCGCGCCGATTGCCGGCTGTACCAGCCCGCCGATGCCCGACCGCTCTTGCGCCAGCAGGCCCACCAGCCACCCCGGTAGACCATACGGCTCCAGGTAGAGCGGCAGCGCGGCGTTACTGAAGGCGTCCACCATGTTCTTGCCCGCGCTCGCCACGCTGTAGAGAAGCATTGTGCGCCGCGATAGTGCCGCTGGCTCCGCCGCCGCGCCCGCGACGGTCGTCTCGGTTGGCGCCGCAGCGCTCGTCGCGACCGCGCTCGAGCCTTCGTCGCGGACCTGATTCAGCGCGGGCAGTTCGGCCATGACTGGTC